>CAYNUX010000085.1:0-11726 GCA_964400115.1 uncultured Cytophagia bacterium | reverse complement strand
GGGGTATTTTATTCTTCTTTGCTCAAAACCCTATGCCCTTTGCTCCCTCTGCCATCGTTTGACATCTGAGCCTGGGGCCACTCCGGCTCTGTCCGGTGGAACTCTCGGGCCTATTGAGATCTTGGCAATTTGATGTGGACGCGTTCAAACTGTTTAGCCATGTAACCAGGGTTGGCAATAATGTCTGTAATCTGTTCAATACCGTTGATAGTGTTCAGACAATCACCCCTCTTTCCTTGCAGAACAGGGTAGCTGTCATCAAAACGACAGAGGTTCAGATGTTTCCTCCAGAGTTTATGCCAGTCATTGAATCGAATCGCCCATGAACAACAAAACACGATTGTTTATAGGCGATCCCTATTTTCTACCCAAAAGGATGCAAAGCGCAATCGTCCCAAAAATCAACTCATTCCTGTCGCGGTCCAACCATGCTCATATCGATCGGCTCGAACCCCAGCTCGAGAGCCGGAGAGTCGTTTCGCAGCCTAAAATCGTATCGCGATGGGTTGACGAACAAGGGATCCGTATAGACCGAATGCAAATCTTTTCCCCGCGCTTGCCATTGCTCAAACGTTTCATTGCCAAACCGCAGCGAATCCGGCGTAAGATGGGGATTAAAGTATAAATTCCAGTCCATTTCGAATGTACTTTGCAAGGTTTGGGTGCCGGATTCATTTTTCGGATGAAAATAAAACGAATAAGGCTCGTCCTGCCAACGGCCACTCAATAGCTCGCCTCGGGTCCAGTAGACGATATTGTTTTCGAAAAACACGCTCTTGTGCGGTTCGACCCGGCTGCGCGACAGCTGGTTGAGCCGGGCCATAGCAAAGATATTGTTACGCACAGTGATTTCGCGGGCAAAATGAATATTATAGGCGGAAAATTTGGTGTTATAAACAATATTGTTCTCGATCAGGATATGGGTTGAGCCTTCGTCATTATAAATACCCCATCCCCCATAGTGATGCGAGTCCACGTCATGGATCAGATTATTTCTGATCACCGTGCCTGGCGAGACGCCGAGGGTATAGATCGCGCCCATATCGGATAATAATCCCTGTCCAATGTGATGAATATGATTGTATTCGATGCGATTATGCCAGGCAACGCTGCGTTGATAGCCCCACTCCCAACCTATAGAGATCCCGGTATAATAGCCGTGATGGATAAGATTATGGTTCACGGTGTTGCCAAAGGTATTCTGCAGCAGGATGCCCACGGCCGACGGATACACCTCTCCGAAATGGTGCAGGTGGTTGTCGGAAAGGGTATTATATCCGGTGCGCAGGAGCGGATGGCGCTCCTCGGTGCCGCCGTCGATGCGGAATCCGCCGGCAGCGAGATGTTCGAGGGTGTTTTGCGCAAAGGTGTTGTGGCTGCAGCCCTCGCTCAACTCGAATGCAAAGGTCCCGATGTTGCGAATCGTGCAGTTTGTAAAGCTGCAGTGTCGTGCCCCGGTCAGGCTGATGGCCGCCGGTACACTGGCCGAACCCTGCCGGTCATTGGAATTGCCGGGAGGCAAGTGCCAGTTGGTATGCTGAAACTCGAGACCCTGAATCCGGATGTACTCGACCCATTGACGATTCAATGGATCGCCCTGCAGCCGCAAAAACTCGTGAATGACCGGTGCATAGATCTCTGCGGTATCCAGGGTTTCACCGGGCATGGGCAGATAGGTCAGCACCCCGGTGTGGCGATCCAGAATCCATTCGCCGGGCTGATCGAGGCCCTCATGCACATTCTCGACGATATAGCGAGCGCCCTGGTCGCTAAAATCATCGGTAAAGACTTTACCGGCTTTGTGTTTAAAAGTGACAATGTGAGAAACAGTGTCGATACTCGCGATAGGCAAATGCGAATCGGTCCAGAAATGATAGACGATCACCTCAACGTCCCCGAGGTTTTTCCAGTTCGGATCGATATCGCCGGGGTGGTACTGGAACCGCTGGCAGTCTGTATGATAATGCACGTCCCTGCCGCCGTCAGGAAAGCCAGCGACGCGAAAGAATCCCTGGTTGGGCATGCGGGCGCGGGACCGGTATTCGCCATTGACATAGATCTGGCGGAAAAACCATTTGCCCTGTCGCGCCTCGGGAATCGTGGTCTGCCAGGAGCCGACCGGTTGCACGGTCCATCCGTCGAGGCGTTTGCCGCCGGAAAAGACCGGTTGTTCACCGGGAAACGCGCGGAGGGTCAAAGGCGCTTTTTCGTTCCCGGAATCTTCAGGACCCAGAATAACAGGCTCGTCAAGGGTATAATGCCCCTGACGCACTGTGATGGTGAGGGGAATCGTGTCGTTCCGATGGGTTCGAAACTCTCTCGCCTCCTCGAGTGCTCTCTGCAAAGTCAAAAACGGTTGCTGCAGGGTGCCGGGATGGTCATCATGGCCCTGCGGAGCGATGATCCATTCCATCTCCTGAGTCAGGGCCACATTAATCAACAATCCAATCAGTATGCAAATGGTTTTATACATTTTGTTTCCTCTTGAGGAATAAACGCTTTTCGTAAAAATTACAAAAATATCCAGATTTATCAAATAGCATAATAAACGGCTATTTGTTTTATTTCTTACCCCTCTGGATTTCCGGCATATAAGATAGAAGTTGTTCTATAGTAGTAGTATCTAATATTTTAAATTTTTGTTTGCATTTCACTCAAAAAACTCGTATTAAATATCACGTGGAATATTTTTGGTCAGCAATTCTAAAGTGTTATTCATCACCTTTTTACCACGGAGCAAAAGTTGTTAAGGAGTTAAAAGTTGGAAGAATTAACATTCACCGTCGATAGCGCATTGTTAAATGAACTTGGTGAGCGGCTTGTAGAATCAGTACATATTGCCTTGATAGAGTTAGTAAAAAATTCTTATGATGCTGATGCCACAGAAGTCAAAGTTTCATTTGGCAAAGATAATAGTGGAAATTTTTCTGTAATGGTAAACGATAATGGCAGAGGAATGACCTTTAACCAAGTTCAACGCTATTGGATGCGAATTGCGACTTCTAATAAGGTCCAAGATTCAGTTTCAATAATTTTTGGCCGCCCCAAATCTGGCTCGAAAGGCATTGGAAGATTCAGTTGTAGACGTTTAGGGAAAAGACTTAAGCTTTCCACAATTGCATGTTTAGAAAATCCTACAGATATGAGGTTTGAGAAGACGGAAGTTGTATTTGAATGGAAGAATTTTGAACCAGGAACCGAAGTAACAAAAATTAAATGTCCCGGCAATAGGGAATTCCTATCAAGTGGCCAAACTGGTACCACTTTATTTATTACTGACAGTAATGAATGGGAATGGGGACTTAGAGAATACAACGTACTAAAAAGACAGCTTGCAGTCTTGGTAGCAAATAGGGGCATAAAGAGAGAGGGTTTCAAAGAGGATCCAGGATTTAATGTGACTCTAGAATCTCCCAATTTTACCGAAAAAGCTGAAGATTTACGAGAAAACTTAATTAATGGTGGCCGGGGTACCAGAATTAAGCCCTATGCTTCAAGAGAAAAATATAGACGATTCTCACCTAGAACCATCACTTTCTGAACCAAGACTATCTTGCGCGCCAACGACACTTGCGTTATTAATTGATTTTCTTTTAAGAGAATTTGGTGGAGATTATACATCTCCCTTAACTAGATTTACACAGGCTCATATTTGGCGTGATTTAATAAAAAAGAATGAAGAATTGGTTCTAAAGCCATATTTCGATGCTTGCTATAATTTTTTTCACAGTAGAAATTGTAAGCATGATCCAGAAAAACGTCAATTATTCTCTCAGGATTTTATTTATGGAATTTGTTGACACCGAAAAAAGACAAAACGGAATATATTATACCCCTAATAAACTGGCACTTAGACTCGTGGAACCGCTGGCCAATGAGAATTTCCCTGCTAATATTCTTGATCCTGCATGTGGTAGTGGTTCGTTGCTTTCAGCTGCAATTGAAGTTTTTGAGAGAGTAAAAGATAACCATGTTCTTGAACTCTATGGGTGTGATATCGCACCGCAAACCGATAAACTTTCCCAATTAAATCCAACTGCAATCTGGAAGCATGATTTCCTTGAGCTAACATTGAATCTAAAATTTGACCTAATATTAACGAATCCACCATATGTTAGACATCACGAGCTACAACAAAGGATGAAAAATTTATACAATTCAAGAATAAAAAATATTTGCCCATTACCAAAAGTTACAGATTTGTGGGCATATTTCATAGTAAAGTCTGTTGAATTGGTAAATGAAGGAGGTACATTAGCAGCGATTCTTCCCTGGTCATTCCTACAAGCTGAATATGCGCGTAATTTAAGAGAATGGCTTGCTAGCCAATTCGCATATATAGAGGTCACGTCAATCTCTTCACAACAGTTTGAAGATGCAGAGGAACGTATAGTGTTGATTTGGCTCCGAACAAAAGGTAAATCTGCTCAATCAATTTCAATTCGGAATAGTCCAGATCTTCAAACCAACGGACCAATACATTATCTTTCTTGGTCCGAGTGGGTGCGCTCGAGGGTTATTATAAGTCATTTAGGTTCAATTGAAACTCATCTATCATTGTTCAAAAAGAAGGGATATGTCTCTTTTAGGGAGATCGCCGATATAAAAATTGGGACTGTAACAGGAGCCGACTCATTTTTTATAACTAAAGAGCAATTCGCATTAGACTTGGGGTTTGAAAAAAGAAATCTTCACCCAATTATTAAAACACTGAAAAATTTTAATTCGCTTCAGCTTAATGGCAATATGTCCAATCATGTACTTTTGCATTTTTCAGCAGACAACGTAACACCAAAGATATCCGAATATTTAAAGAAAGGAGAAAACGAAAAAATTCATATGCGATCTCACTGTATACGTCGAAAACCGTGGTATGTTATGCAAAGACTCAAACCTCCACATGCATTTTTTCCGTATCGTTCAAACCATTCGCCTTATTTAGTACTAAATAATAAGCAAAACCTTTGCACGAATTCTGTTCATGCTATAAATTTCCCAAAACTTACAAAACGAGAAATGGAATGGGTTCAGATTTCTCTATTATCTGTTCCAGGGCAATTGTCGCTAGAAGCTTACGGAAAAACATACGGATCCGGCGTGCTTAAGATAGAACCAAATGCATTGGGTAATGCGATTGTATTTATCGGGAATAAAGATATTCCTCTTGATATTTATATGAATATAGATAATCTTCTGAATAAAAATGAACGTTTAAAAGCTATCACTATGGCGACTGAATTTATGATGAGCTATTGTAGTATTAATTCCGATATAGTCAGTCAATGTTTTGCTATACTCGAAGAATTGAGGCAACGGCGATTGAATCTAAAATGAAAAAATATAAATGGGCATACGAGCATACCAAATATTGTTAATTATGTGTCAACTGAATACTATACTAATTCAAATCAAATTTAAATAATATCTCAGTTCAGTTCAATATTAAAAATTACTATCTCAACGTCCGACTCCATTTTCCCCTAAAAAGGAGCAAAGCACGATCGTCCCACGCCTATTGCCGACCAGCCCTTCTGTTTCTCGAAAAATGGGCCAGTCCTTTCCACCTGCAGAACGAAAAAAATTCCAATAACAATAGGTGCGGGGACAGAGCCGGAGCGGTTCCAACATCAAACGGAAACCCCGACGCACATTTGATACCATGTGCCAGTCAAAATCCAATGCATTTCCAACAAAGATCCTTACAGGAGTACTTGTCCGTAAACGTCCGCCCTTTCTGCATGCCAAACATTTTCACCCTCTGCACTATGCTCTCTGCCCCATGCTCCCATCCTATTTAATATACACCATCACTCTTGTCTGCGAAAACTTTTTGGCTTGCATGCGAACCCAATAGGTTCCGCTGCTCACGGGCATGCCGCGGTCGTTCAGACCCTGCCAGGCGATCGAGTGCGTGCCGGGCTGAATGGGTTTGTCAAGCAGCCGGGCCACCGGTTGTCCCAGCATGTCATAGACATGAATGCTGACATGGCCAGGCTCGGGCACTGCATAGGTAATGCGGGTCCCACTGTTAAAGGGATTGGGATAGTTTTGCCTCAGCTCATAGGCCTTGGGTAACGCTCCGGTTTCCAGCGCAGATGATACCTCACTCAGAGTCACCAGAGGCTGCCATGGCGATCGCGCAAATCAATATCCTCTTTGACAAAATTATCAAAAGTGATCAGGGGATCGATTTGAAAAAAAGTCAAAAAAGCTGTCGCTCGGGGATAATTGTCTGTGCAGAGGGCATTGACCCAGAGATCGTATGGCCACTCTTTCTCATCGGCATCCGAAACCGTCAGCGTGAGTCTCTGATCGGCAAAACCACTCGCTTTGGCAGTAATCACGCCCGTCTCGTCCTTGGCAGCGTCAACAGAAACGGTCACGTTAAAGGAAATACTCTTTGTGCCAGCCGGGATCGTGACAGATGAAGGCACAGAAAAGTGGCTATTAAAAGATGACACTGTAAGAGCAAGATCGTTGTCTAACAAAGAGGTCAAGATCACAGTCAGAACAGCTGTACCTCCGGGCGGAATTTCCCAGCGGTTGGGGGTTATGACCATGCGGTTTATTGGCTCGTTGGTCATCTCGATCACTCCCTGATAGCCCGAATTGACGTTATTGGTCATGAAATAGAATTCAATGGATTGCCCGATCAGATCCGAGAGGTCGCCGCTGGAGATTTTAAGAATGCTCCAGGTATCGCCCACATCATGGGTAGGAAGGGTTTGATCTTTGCGATCAGGAATGCTTTTTCAAAAAGGCAGACAAAACGTAAAGTGATGGTGGTCATATAGAACTGGCGGGTTTGTAACCTGATATAAAGAGCAGGCTAATTGCGGTCATTTCATTTTACTTTGAGAACCATGACGGTCATGTCATCAAAAACCTTGCCGTTTTCATTCCACTGTACAGCCTGTTCAACAAGCGTGTTTGCAATATGCACCGGGGTTTTGGCTGTCAGTTTGGCAAAAAGGGGGCTGACATGGTCTTCAAAAAATTCATTCTGTTCATTGCGCTGTTCCAGGATACCGTCGGACAAAAAAAGAATCAAATCATTCCTGTTCAACTCGATTCGTTTGTTCTGATACGGAAAATCCGGAAACGCAGCCAAAGGCATTCCCTTGACAACGAGTTCACGGACCGTGGAAGCTGCGGCATCATAATGGAGGGCATAGGGCATCCCCGCGGAGGAATATACCAGTTCATATGGTGTGATTTTGGCAAAGATCAGAGCCATATACATATTGCGAAAGCCCATGCGCTTTAGTGCGCCTGAGGCTTTTTTCAGGAACTGAACCGGATTTTTATAATGATACCACATATTAAACAGGGCTTTGGTTGCGGTGACAATAGTGCCGGCTTTTAAGCCATGCCCTGTGGCATCGCCGATCGTCAGGGTGAGATGGCCCTGACGATCGATATGGTAATCATAATAGTCCCCTCCCACCTCTTGAGCGGTTTTCATTTGTACGGCGATATCCAGATAAGGCAGGTCAGGTACTCTTTCCGGAAGCATATCGAGTTGCAACTCTCTGGCAGCTTCCAGATCATTTTTCATGCTGCGATTCACGGTTTCGAGCTCGCGCGTGGCGTTACGCAATGCCTGTTCGGCTCGAACGCGTTCGGTGACATCCGACTGCAGTCCGATAAAATGAGTGACATTGCCCTCTGGATTGCGAACAGGAGTGATGGACAAACGATTCCAAAACGGCACTCTGTCTTTGCGATAATTCAATATTTCGACGGTAATGGGTACCTGGTCCCTGATGGCTTGCCTGATCTCCTGGATGGTTTCAGGATCCGTATCTTGACCCTGCAAAAACCGGCAATTACGCCCTATTACTTTGCCACGGTCATAGCCGGTCAACCGCTCAAATCCTTCGTTGGCATAGATGATAGGATTACCATCCAATGAAAAATCTGAAATAGTGATGCCTTCTGCGGCTGCAGCAAGGGCCCTGTCCTTAAGCATGAGCTGATCTTTGAGCGAGCCGCTTGCCAAAAGGGTGGGATTTCGAGTTTGATTGTTGGCTTTTCTCACGACGATCCTTTGTTTATGGGTTGAAACACCCAAAAGACTGAAAATATATAGAGCACCAATGTCGTGGCCGGAATAACAGTAAATAAAAAAAGGGTGTGCACAAATAATGGGGGAATCCGGCAGTTCTTAAATTCCGTTCACACGGCACTCGATTGACACTGTACCCACCAAAGTTAGCCAATCAAGACCTGAGAATCAAGAAAAAGGGAGCAAGAAAAGCACAGAAAAAGAGACCGGTTTGTTCAAGCGGTACAGGCCTCGCATCGTTTTAGCGCCGACGCCGGCAAAGAGGGGACGGTCTGTTTATCTTGCATAAAAAAAATTAAAGCCTCAGCCATTAACCGGTGTCCCGATTGATTCGGATGTATTCCATCCTGGCAGATATAGGGGTGATAATCAGGCTGCTGCAGAAACGCCGCGCGCATATCCACCAGTTGTGCGCCGGTCTTGATTGCAATCCGGGTGATTGCAGAGTTATAACGCTCTTGCCACCAGTAAATCCTTGTTACTGATCTGAGCCAAAGCAAAATGCGCTCTGCCTTTTCCGGATTTGCCTGGGTGATCCAGTCAAGATACCGATCCGGTTCCAGGGGCGGCAAGGTCATGAGTACCGGTATGATACCGCTATTCTGCAGATTCTTTACCGTTCCGGACAGAACATCCCCGAAACGATCCAAATCTGTCCGCGGTTTATGATCCTGTTGTGGATCACGGGCAATCGCATCCCAGTCAAAATCGCAGTCATTGCCACCATAGCCCACCAGCACATTATCGGGCTGGTGTTTAAGCACATCCCGATTCAGAGTCATCAATCCGCGATCAATGGTGCGGCCAAAGCGGGAAACATTGACAAAGGATACATCGAGAGGTTCAAAAGCCAGGCGGATATAGTTGTCTTGCAATGTGATATAACGGTTTCGGTCGTCATCGAACACAATGCCTTTTGAGATAGAATCACCGGTTACGAGCCATCGAGAATTCACGAGTCTCCACAGAAAAAAAAGGTGAACCGTAGCGACCATCGAGTGCCGCTCACGGCAGGTTTAAGGGGCGGCTTGTTGGATCCGTCCCGAGAAGGATGACTGTCGAGTTTACAGGCATTTTTATGCACGCAACATCGGTCGATCGACCTCATCGCTACCTTTCTAACAGTTCCTCCTACATTTCAATTCCCTGCCACACCGATTGCGAACGATATTTCTGCGTTTTATTTCATGCATAAAGACAATACTTTTGCCCCACGCCCCTATTTTTGCACTTGAATCTTTTCCCTCAAAATGGTATTATAGATCAATCCCAAAACCATCGCACTTTTTCAAAACAGGAATAGCCGATTATGAAACGATTCTTTTTTGCATGTGCTATTGTGCTCTATTTCATTCTCTCCTGCACGCAAACAGATCAAACAGAGAATGAATATGATATACCCGCTGTTGAGATTTCACAAGACCAACCGCTCATTCTTGCCAGAGATAGCGGCATCCGAATATGGGATGTCTCTCGTATCCCGGACCGCGATAGCACGCGTATCGAGTTCCCGCATCTGGCCTGGTTCAAGGGTCACTTTTATTGCTCCTTCAGGGAGGGCACGATCCATGGCAATCATATCTCAGGTCGCGGCCGAGTCATCCGTTCGGCTGACGGACTGAACTGGGAAACCGCTGCCCTGTTCGAATCCCCCACCGGAGACGTGCGCGATCCCCGCCTCTCGGTATCACCGAATGGCAAACTCGTGGTCAACTCGTCCATCGCCTTTCTCGAGGAGGTCGCCCCCTATCAGACCATCGACGGACAGACCGTGCGACGCCAGTCCGTGACCTGGCTCTCTGAGGATGGCGAAACCTGGAGCGAGACATATGCTTGTCCCACCGGCATCAACACCTGGCGATGGGATGTGGCCTGGAACGACGAGTTTGGCTATAGCATCGGCTATAGCGGCAAAGACGGCAACGGAACGCTCTATCGTACACGAGATGGCATCACCTGGGAAGCCGTTCAATCAGACCTGTTTCCCGGCGGACATGGCAATGAAGCGGCTCTCTCATTCGGACCCGACGGCACTCTTTACGTCCTGTTACGCGCCGGACTCGAGGCACATGTGGCGCTGGGCAGTTCCCCTCCTCCGTTTACCGAGTGGCAATGGCATGAACTGGATGCTTATTGGAACGGTCCGGATGAACGCCAGCCCGCCAAAACGATCGAAGGAATGGAACGCGATCTGGGCGGACCCAATCTCATCACCCTGAACGACGGCCGCCTGCTCGGTGCCGGACGGCTCCGGGGTGAGGTACGGGCCAACTTTTTCCTGATCGATCCCAAAGAAAAGACCCTGACCCGAATAGCAGGCATACGCAACGGCAGCAGCTATCCCGGCTTGATTCAGCACCAGGGTGATATCTGGATCAGTACTATCGCCCGGAACAGCGGCACCGGACCGGTCTATATCAACAGATTGAGATTCTAGCCTGCATTATTCCTGAATTTAAGAATAAGGAATTTCAAATTTGTATTCATTCACTGCTGTCCAATAGAAATATGCATAGCTTATTTCTGCTTTGCCTATACTCACTTTATTCATCTTTATAAAAAAACCTTCCAAAAAAAATCCCATTATTCAATGGTTTCACGGAAACAGGAACGTAGAGATCGCAATAACAAAAGAGAGAGAAACGCAGAGAAAGAACAATTACAAAGATTAGTGTAAAACTTGTAATATAAAAACCATTTTTAAGGATTCAAAGTACAAGCAATCTTTACAGAGATTTTGCCAAGAATCACCAAGTGTATGAAATTAGGTCATAAAACTTCTCCTTGGCATTATTTTTGAAATAAAGAATAAATGGGTCACTGAAGGCAAGTTAACTAATATAAAAACAAATGAAAACCAACTTTTAAGAAAATTAAAAATGTGAGAGTGTCACAAATGCATGACAGTCAGCATATAAAAAACAACAAATTCCTTGGAGGAAACATGAACAAGCTCGTGATGTTTTACTCATAATGACCTTTGCCGTATCGTTGAGTTATGGACAGCTTGTGGTAAAAAACAATCAAGGTACAGAAGTGATGCGGATGACCAATGATGGCAAACTTGGAATCGGGATTTCAACTCCGGCGCAAACATTAGATGTTTTTGGTGGAGCCAAAATCAGTGATCTAGCCGGAGATGGAAATGGTTGGGTCCGGGTTGATTCGGAGGGAAATTTATTTCGCAGTGATTACATTCCAGGTGCCACCATCACTATTGAAGGTGCATTTGTCGATGATCCTCAAACCAGTCTTTCGCCTAAAGGTGAAACAATGACCGTCAGTACTGCTTATGCATACTGCCCGGTAGATGCCGATGGGGTTCAACTTGAGGCAGTAGGATGTGGGTTTGAACTAATCAATAGAGTCACGACATGGTTTAAAGGAACCATTGATCCTCTGACACGCTATATAGATCCAAAACGCACATGGACAGATGATAACATTGGCTGGAAAAATACAATTGGCAAATCCGGAGATGCGACCAAATGTTGGGCAAGACATAAACTTAGCACTACCGGTACCTCAATAGATAAAATTACGAGTTCCACTATGCAATATCGAGCCTTGGCAAGATGTACAAAACCATAAACCCCTGGTAAACTGATCAATGTCAATTATTTTTTCCCATCAGCGACAATTAGAATTCCCTGTTTTT
>CAYNUX010000084.1:0-11811 GCA_964400115.1 uncultured Cytophagia bacterium | reverse complement strand
TGAAAAGGTATTATGTTTTCGTTTGTTTTTACCAAAGGCAAGAATTTTACCGTCCATCGTGACAACAAACAAGTGCTCGTCCGCAGCAAAAAGTCTTCCGACCATCCCGTCTATGGCGATATTCCATTTTACCGATAAATCGCCATTCGAAGCGAGATGAATGGCCGTGATCTGATTTTTCCCTCCGGCATAAAGGGTCGAGCCTGCTTTGATTAAATCTCCGGTAGCATCCACAGGCAGGGATGAAATTTTTGTCATGGGTTTTTTTGCATCGCGTATCAGAACAGAGTCACCGGACATGCAGTAAAAGTCAGGGGTCATCACCGGATATTCACCCAGATTACGCTCGACAAGCTCGCCAGTTGCAGCGATGAATAGATTGGTTTCTCTGTCACGGGCATGATTGAAAAAATAGAGATCATCACTACAGGTGAATGCTCCTCCGGTTTTGTTAAAATCGGTCAGATGATAATATAGAAATTTCCCGGTTTCCAGTTCATAACATGCAGGCACAGATCTGCCTCCCGGAACCAGAAGCTTGTCGCCACTGATCGTCAGAATACCTTGTGGGGCAACACCTGCAAAGGCAGGACTATTATGCGGCTGCTTGATATATTGTGCATGGGTACCCTGATTTTCCCAAATAATTTGCCCGGTTTTTGCATCGATGGCATAGATAAAAGTGCCCATAAAGGGCCAGATACTCGCGGCATAATAGACGATACCCTTTTGAAGAACCACTCCGCCGCGTGCCGGCCACATGGAGATCATGCGTTTGTTCCCCAGCACTTTGCGGTCAGACGGTCCACCACGCAGCTTGAACAATAGACTGCCATTTTTTGCCGACAAGCAATAAAGATGGCCATCGTCACTTGTAAAATAGAGCCGGTTTTGCCCAGCCGCCATAGGCAATCGCACCGGACCATCACAATAAAAGGTCCACTTTTCTTTGCCGCTACGAGTGTCAATGGCTACCACTTTATCCTGATCGTTGAATCCGACAAAGAGGGTGTGTCCGAGTACAATAGGTTCGAATACCGTATCATAAGACATGAGATCCTGATTCAAAGGATCATCCCATACAGGTTCTCGCGGTTCGTATTGACGCATCCATTGCAAATGCAGGGTTTCCGGCAATTCATGCGGTGATGCTGCAGTTCTGCCAGGATCGTATCGCCACATGGGCCAGTCATTGTTCGAGGTACAAGAGTTTAAAATAAGGACTAAAAGCGCCAAACCAATGGCAGTTGTTAGTTTTTTCACCTGACCTCCCTCTTTGTTTATATCGAAAAGTGATTATCTGCGTATTTTGCAGCTTGCCTGTCATGCGTGACCCAAAGAACAGCACCGCCATTTGCAGCATATTCTTTTAGATAAGCGAGGACATGGTCGGCGTTTTTGTGATCGAGATTGCCGGTTATTTCATCTGCCAGCAAATAAGGGGGATTCAATAACAAGGCTCTTGCCAGAGCGGTGCGCTGTTTTTCTCCACTACTCAATTCCCCGGGTTTGTGATATAACCGGTGACCCAGGCCAAAATATTCGGCCAGCTGCTGGGCCTTTACTCTCGAGACCGGAGACATAAGCGATGGCGCCATGATATTTTCTATGATTGTCAGGTAGGGAATAAGATGATACTGTTGAAACACGAATCCGATTTTTTCAGCGCGAAAATCAGCTCTTTTCTCACGGGGCATTTCATACAAGTTGTGACCGTCGATAAGGACATTGCCTTTGTCCGGCTGCAATAAACCACCCGCAATCAATAACAAGGTTGTCTTGCCGCAACCGCTGGGCCCTTGTATGGCGATCACCTGGCCTTTTTCCAGAACATGACTTTTGTCGTCGAGGATAGTAAACCTTTTTTTGTTTTTGATAAACGTTTTGGATACGCGGTCGATCACAAGCACGAGTCTACTCCTCTCTCAAAACCGCAGCCGGATCTTGCTGAGAAGCCAGATATGCCGGAATCCAGCTGGCCACACCGGCGAGAATAAGAGCCAAAAAGAAGGACAGCACAAAATGGTTCATATTCCATGCAGGAGAAACTAAAGACTCTTGCAAAATCGAAGGAATCAATACGCCGAGTAAATAGCCTGCAAGAGCACCGGCTGCACCCATGAGCATGGCTTTGCCGATAAAAAGAAAAATGATTTTTTGGGATTTCACTCCGATGGCCGTAAAAATCCCAATCTCGCTCTTGCGTTCCCGAACATTGGCTAGAAAGAGCAAGGCAATCCAGATAGCACTGCCAATAAACACCACAGGAACGAGGATGGCAAATAGATCTTGCTGCTGTTTACGGATACTTGCCCGGTTTAGCTTTTCGGCTGTAATGGCTTCCCGTGCTTCCCGAGCAGCACGGTCGCGTGCTTCTGCCCGTGTGACGACTTTGGATCCTTGTTCGATGACTTTAACGCCCGGTAAGATTCCCTGTACCTGCTGGCGAATTTCTGCAATCTCGCTGCCCGCACAATGACATTTTAATGCGAGTATAGCATTGACCTGGTCGGGTTTGTTCAGCATCTCTTGTGCCTGTTTTAAATCGATCCATATGGTGATGTCATCCCGGCTACCCCGTTCCTCATTGCATTTATTGACGAGAAATGATTGACCCAGTAATTGAATCCGAGTCCCTGGTTTTAATTGCAGGGATTGGGCGAGGTGGTGACCGATCACTGCTTCTCCGCGGGGTACGGCCACGAGAATGGGTTCTTTGGGATCTCGATGCAAGAGAGGTACTTCTCCCCGCGTACCGATAAGGATGATAGACCGTTTCTGTTCAGGCCAAAACAATTTTTGCTGCAAACTGGGCAAGAGATGCCGGATCGACATCATGTCAGATGTTGCCAATGTGTCCACGTATGATTCCGGCATGGTATGCGAGGGGAGATCCTCAAGATAAAGATTCGATACCTGCTGTTCACGGGGCAGGATCAACAGATTAAACCCAAGTTTTTTCATGATCTTCCGGTAATCATCCTGCAAGAGAGCCATTCTCTGTTCTGTTTCTTTGATTTTTTCGTCGATGATCTGCCGGGTGCGGATGTCATATAATTTTAGGCTGGTCAGGGCACCGGTCAATACCGCCGTCGCCAGGATGACCGAGATCAGGCCGGATATAAAGTTTTGTTTGCGTCCGAGAATCTCCTGCAGGATCAAACGCCAGATATTCATGCTTATTCCTCGATAGCTCTATTTTGTTTTCTGATCCGAAAAAAGATAAAACCGACTCCAGTGATAACCAGTATCATTGAAATAAATAGATTCCGCCAGAGCGGGTTGACATTCAATCGTATGGTACTGCTTCTGCTGTCGCTGTTTTGTTGAGAGTTGTTTTTTAGCATCGTATCGGAACTCATAAAACTTTCCAGACCGGTCAGGCTGGATGTGATATCCGGATCTACCATGCGGCCACCGGCAGGATGGGACCAGTTCATGTTCATGAGCAGATCCAGTCCCGGATTCAGGGCTTTAACTTCACAAGAGCACCATCCAATGATGGATTGACATGATTCCAGGATGTTTTCGCGAGTAATGCCATTTCCTACCAATGCATAGAGTGCCCGGCCGCGGCCAAAGACAGGGAACGCCAGTGGTTCGTCCAGAGTTGCCAAATCGGGTTCGGAATTGCGCAAGATGCGCGCCAGGATAACATCCGCTGACGGCCCGGGATCGATTTCAAGCAGACCAAACCGCACCTCATAGTCTTGAAAATCGGTGACCTGAATGGGATTGCCTTCGAAATCAAGTCCGGTGGAAGGAATTTGTAGCTGCTGTTCAGCAATTTGCAGGCTGGTTTCTAATGTATGCAAGGCGCGGGAATCTTTATCCGTTTGTCCTGATTTCAAAAGAACCCATACTGCTGCATCACCGTTCAAAAGTGCTTGCCCTAGCCGGCTACGTGCTGGCGATGTTTTAATTTTTTCCATCATGAGAGCATCTGCATGCGCCTGCCAAATAATTCCTTGCACCGGTGCAGTGGTGGGAAATTGAATGATGATCCAGGGAGGTTTTATTTCAGGCGTGTTCTCGATGAGAGTTTTGCCCATAGTCGAGGACAGATCAATAAACGAAAAATCGGCATTCAGGTCGGTTTGCGTCAGGGCCGAATCGATTTGATAAAGCTGAGACGAGTCATCAAATAATACCGTAAATTGATAAGGATCTGCTGGCCAGCGCTCAAGTGCATAACGAAACACCGGCACATTACACGCATTTGACGCGCCTGTAAAAAACAAGATACAAATAAGGATCAGAAAGCAGAGCCTGGTGGAGATTGATTTTATCAAAAGTTTTTTTATCATCGGATGGAACAATATATAAAATTACAATTCGCACGAGATTAAAACAGATTGAATTTATTTAATCTGCCTAGATTACAAAAACCTGATGTCAAGTACAAGGTTTTTTTAACGTTTCAAAATCAATAGTTGTAAAATATTGTAACCAAATTTTATCTTTGGGCATAAAAAAAAGATCCGTAGAGCTACGGATCTTTATGCCATAATGAAATGTCTCACGCCGTTTTTGACACCTTCCCGGTGCTATGCGTACATTTTGGCTGTTTTTTTCGAAAACGAACGTTTGTTCTGCCAGATGTTCTTGCCGACATGGTTTGGCCGTTTCCCTTTTTGGGACGATTTCGATTTCGTCACCGGCGGCAAGGCCTGGATATCTTTGTAAAGACTTTTATCCAGTTCTTTTTGATAGTTGTGCTGTAACATGGCGGCGAGCACTTTGTTGGCATCATTTTTTTCCAACAGTTCATCGGCCATGTTCATAAAGGATTGATCGAGTTGCGATTCGGAAATATCAGCGATCATATCACGGATTCGTGCCCTTTTGTAGCGAATGATATCGCGCACTTTGGGTATATTTTGCTGACGGATCATCCCCTTGGTATATCGTTCGACGACCTGCAGGGCTTTGATATCGCTGTTGGTGACGAACGAGATTGCCGTGCCCTGTTTGCCCGCTCTGCCGGTACGACCAATCCGGTGTACATACGCTTCCGGATGTTGCGGCATGGCATAGTTGACCACATGAGTGAGTTCCGGGATGTCCATTCCCCTGGCAGCCACATCCGTGGCGATCAGAACATTGATTTTTTTCTGGCGAAATTTGCTCAGGACCTTTTCGCGCAAATTCTGGGTGATCTCGCCATGCATGCCGTCGGCTGTATAACCACGCTCGATCAAATTTGCGGTTAACTTGTCCACATCGCCCCGGGTGCGGCAAAAGACCAGACCATAAAACTCTTTTTCAATGTCCATGAGCCTGCAGAGCACCTCGAACTTTTCCTGTTCTTTTAGACGATAATAAAACTGTTCGGTCAAATCCGTGGTCATTTGTTTCTGTTTTACAGAGAGAACATCGTATTTGCCCATATATTTTTTCGCGATACGGATGATTTCCGGAGGCATCGTGGCCGAGAACAGCAAAGTTCGTTTATCCGGGTTGGTCTGTTTAAGGATTTCTTCCACATCATCGATAAATCCCATATTCAGCATTTCGTCTGCCTCGTCCAGCACAGCATAGGAAATATTTTTCAGGTTCATTTTTTTTCGTGTCAGATGATCCAGAACGCGTCCGGGTGTGCCGACAATAATGTCAATGCCATATTTCAGTTGATCGAACTGTTTGGTGATAGCGGTTCCGCCATAGATGGGTTTAATTTGCAATCCACGATTTCCTTGCAGGGAATGGATCTCTTTTGCCACCTGAATAGCCAATTCGCGTGTAGGAACCAATATCAGTACTTGCGGCTGCGACAAATGCTTTATTTTTTCCAGAATCGGCAGGGCGAACGCTGCTGTTTTTCCGGTACCGGTTTGTGCCTGTGCAATCAGATCCTGATCTTTATCGAGCATGTAGGGTATGGTCAGTTCCTGTATCGCTGTAGGTTCTGTGAACCCTTTTTTTGCAAGAGCGGGTAGTGTATTCTCAGAGAGTCCGAGAGACTTGAATTTGTCCATGAATTTCCTTTGGATAAATAGTTTGTTTGAAAAGTAAGAAAGAGACTCTATTTTTTTTTGCATCTGGGTTTGATTCAATATTCCGGAGAGGATTGACCTTCGGGAGGATCGTTATCAAACGTGTTTGCTCTTCTTTCCGTAACGAGTATGATGGTTTGTTTAAATTTTTTTCTCGCTTTAATCTATAACACTAAAGGTACATATTGTTTTTGTAAAAAACAACGAATATCTGAAAAAAATTGATCCAACAATTGATTAACGATTGTTTTTAAATATTGTTTCATTATGATCCCGATCGACCATACAGGGTTCGTAAAGATTTCAGCTCTGAGACAGCAAACCTGTTCGTTTTTTGTTCTCACTTGCTGCCTGATCAGATGTTTTGTTGTCTGAAATACAATCTGGATATGGAAACAGGTTAGTTTATTGGGGTGGAATCGGGTTTGGATCCACGTGCATTTTTAAGAGAGCAGAAAAAAAAGGCCCTGCAAATTGATTTGCCAGGGCCTTTTTATCGACTGATAAGCGATAGCTAGCTCAGATTGGGCACCACATAGGGTTCGCGATAATTTTCGCGAAGCATGGCTCTGGCTTCAGGATCATTCAAGCGCAGCTTGTCGTGGCCCTCGTTTTTCAATTCTCTGCCCAGAAGATAAGAGATATTGCCGAGATGAGGCAAAACGCTGGAGCGATGGCCGACCTCGATATCGCAAGTCAGATCAGACTGTTTGCCAGAACGGACAGCTGCGATAAAGTTGCCAAAATGGCCGCCGACACCGGTTCCGACGGTGTTCATGGCATCGGATTCTTCCTCTTTAATATTTTCGGAATTGGGTCCGGGTTCGCCGTCATAGCCAAAGTAGGTTTTCCAGTTACCACCGGCATCGATTTCCAGCCAGCCTTCGCTGCCATAGAAAACATTACCGATTCTGACGTCGCCAGCCGCGTTGGTAAAGAGTCCACGCGTGGCAAATTCAAAAATGGTGCCGTCAGCATATTCAAAAATCGTGGTTTGGGTATTGGGGGTGTTTTGCTGGGAATCAAAGAGGTAATATCCACCCATGGAACGGATTCTTTCAGGATATTCATCTTTGTTCAGGCCCCAACGCCCCACATCGAACTGGTGGGGACCCTGGTTGCCGGTATCACCGTTGCCATAAGCCCATTGCCAGTGCCAGTTGTAATGAAAGCGGTTGCGATTAAAGGGACGTTTTGGAGCAGGGCCCATCCACATGTCATAATGAACATTGGACAAATAATCTCTGTCATAGGTGGGCATTTTGCCGCTCTTGTTGGTTCTCAGGTAAAATTCTTCACCCGGTTGCATGGGCCCATCCGGATAACGACCAATGTCCCAGCGAGGCTTGTAACACAATCCGCGAGCCATATACACTTTGCCGATTCCGCCTTCATGGATGAATTTCATGGCAGCTATGGTGTTTTTGCGCGACCGGTTTTGAAATCCGACCTGACAGATAACATTATTCGCTCTGGCGGCATTGATCATCTGCTCACCTTCCCATACCGAATGACAGGATGGTTTTTCAACATAGATGTGTTTGCCCGCCTGGGCTGCCCAGATGGTGCCGAGGGCATGCCAGTGATTCGGAGTGGCAAAGGTCACGGCATCGATCTCTGGGTCGTCAAATACATGGCGCATGTCCCATGCTGTGCCGGGTTTGTAACCTTGTTCTTTGTCTACATGCGCGATACGTTCGGGAAAAAGATTTTCATCTACATCGCAGATAGTCTTGATTTTGACACCAGGAATCTTGCTGAAACCACGGATATGGCCGAAACCCTGCCCACGAATACCGATTACAGCAAGGGTGACCTGATCGTTGGCACCCATGACTTTGCCCGGGGAAAAAGGGCCTGTGAGGGCACTCGCAGCTGCTACAGCTGCCGTTGTTTTTGCAGTTGTTTTACCGAACTCTCGACGTGTGAGTTCTTTTTTTTCATTAGCCATACTACTCCTCCTTGATGACATATTTGGCTTTTAATACATAGATGGATGCTGATAGCGGAAATATCTGCGGGCAAGACAATCTTGATTTGTTCTATAAAAGAACCTCCGATCAGACAGATCCTGATATTTAATCTTATCACTATATAGTAGAAATAATTTATCAAAGATACAAAAAAAATATTAACCCTATAAAAAAAACTGGTTGACACCCTGTTTTTATGAGAACGGGTTTATGTTTCGACGAGTGCCGGTACCCGATTGACACGGTTTAGAGGTATGTCTGTCACTCTATGGTTCTAATATAGGTAAAAAAACTGTTAATTTCAATATTGATCTATATCCTCTAGTGAATCATGCGCTAGGATGGACAAAATCAACGGTTGAGGGGTCGGTGAGATTTGGTCATGGCGAGTTTTTTCTGCTGGCCAAAGCGGCTGGCTCCGCTGTTTATGACATTGAATTGCAGTGTCTTTGCTGTTTGAATTACAAAGTTCAGAGAGTGCGTATGATAATGGGCACCTATTATGATTTTACCAAGTAAAAAAAGAAATTCTTCATAGGCTTTTCTAAAGAAATGGTCACTTGCCAGAATTCGTGTGGTGATAAAGCCTTTATTTTTTAAACTGTATTGCCACCCTTTAAGCACCTTTTTCACGTCTCGTTGGCAAAAAAAGTTGAGCAGGGTATCGGTTTCATAATAGTCTATGGTTGCGGCCCGAAACGGCAAATTGCGGGCATCAGCCAATACATAACTGATCTTTGCGCTTGGAAACTTTTTGGCGAGCAGTGCCTGACTTTGATGAACCTGGATTGCACCTATGTCAAGGATGATAATCTGGGCTTGACTATTTCCGGCAAGAATAAATTCAGTAAATACAGCGGAGGTGATTTCTCCACTTGTGCCACACAGTACCGCCGTAAAGCCTGGTTTGTCTAGACCGATGTCAAAGCCCATCGATGTCAAAGCGTTTATTCCATCTGTATAGCACTGGATGAGATAATTTGGCCAAAATTTTCTGTGGGTGATGATTTTGAATCGCCGATAAAATCGTTCATACATTTTTGGCACCTCGCTCATTGACAAATAAATAGGCTATAGACCGGATCCAATCGTTGGATGTCTATCTGGTTGAATCCAGCCTGACTTAACAGGGTCATCAATGTCTGTTTTTTATGATAGAGTACATCTGGTTCATAAAGAAGCATATTCATTTTCAAGTGAACTTTGCCAAACCATTCATCTTTCAATCCATCGAGTAATAACAGTGATCCACCAGGCCTTAACACTCTAAAAAACTCTTGGAGTGAAGCGAGTTGATCTTGATAATGATGAAAAGAATGAATGCAGATGATAAAATCAAATTGATGGTCATAGAGAACGAGTTGTTCGCTTGCGGCCCTGGCAAAGAGGATATTCGTCAGATTTCCCTTTTTTGCATTCGCTTTTTCCAGCATTTTCTCAGAGAGATCAATGCCCACTACAGTACTGGTGGGAAATTTTTCCGCCAGTTTGATCTCCAGAGTTCCGGTGCCACACCCTACACTCAAGAGGTGTTTATGATCCAGATCGTTCAGATGGCTTTCTACTTTTTTATGATAATGTTCAAAGAACCACCTGGAAAGAGGAGAATCGTAAACAGAAGACCAAAAATTGAAAAGCCTGATAGACGTTTGTGTTCTTGTTTTCATGGTTGGAGGATAGCCTGGATGATCTTAAAGTTTAAGATCGGATAGGAAAGCAAAAAATGTACCAAGTGGTATTTCACCGAGTTCACGTTTTAAGGTGTTGAATATATTTGGTTTGTGATTTTATGAAAGCAAAGGCGGAAAAACATATGATCATCACATTGTTATATCGCCAGGCTTTTCGGTGAAATCCCTGATTTTTTTATCGCACATCGGTTTGTGCATTTCCCTGCCACAGGTTCCAGTCATCAGAGTCCACATCACCATCGAGATCCAAATCACCGTCCACATAGCCAGATTCATCGCTTTGATTATACTGCAGGACATAGTCAGCGGTGGTCAGAAAGCCATCGTGATTCAACTCTCCCGCAGCCAATGCCCATGTTCCTGTAGCCAGTTCTACCATTCCCGAGCTATTCAAAGACTGATTCTGATCCAGCGTAAAATCCACTAGTGTACTGTTTGTGGAAATCTCAACCGCAGAGGCACTCGTTACAGGCAGATGATTTCGGTGTTTTATGGTAATGTAATAGTTGCCGGGTGTGACATTCACCTCGAGTCCTTGTGTACCATCAAGGTCCAAGACATATCCATCTGCCGACAAAAATGCGCTTTTTTCTTGAACCGGATTTTGGCCGGGCGCTGTACGTAACTGGACGAATATCCAGTCTGTGGCCATAGAAGGCGGTGTTGCGGTGGTCTGCTGAGGGTCCCATCCCAAATTAAAATACGGACTTTCCGTGACAGACTGATTCGCGGGCAATCCGGAACTCATTTCCCAGCCACTGCCTGTATTAAGAGCCGGTCCTTCCAACAAGAGAC
Source organism: uncultured Cytophagia bacterium (assembly GCA_964400115.1). Lineage (GTDB taxonomy): Bacteria > Zhuqueibacterota > Zhuqueibacteria > Residuimicrobiales > Oceaniaggregativiventaceae > Oceaniaggregativivens. The sequence continues at coordinate 1,356 of CAYNUX010000084.1, read as the reverse complement.
GCGCATGAATTCGGGCAGTACGCGGACCATAATGGGGCAGGGCTGAATTGCGTTCAAAAGCCCCGAGGTCAGGAGCTGTTCCGTCAAAACCATCATTAATGTTTGGCAATGCAATGCCCGCATCGACAGCGTTGCAGCCCGGCTTTAATGTCATGTATTGAAACGGTGCCAGTGTTGGAGGCTGAGGGACGTCAAATTGCTCAAAGATCAGGTTTTTATCCACTCGTATCCCATTGAGCTCGAGTCCGAAAGTGTTTTGTAGCTCTTGCAATGAGGTCAGGCGAGTGTCCTGCCATTTAAAAGCATAGTGGTTGTTGTTCCAGTCAAAGCCATCGTAATCGAGGTTGGTGCGCCAGTCGATTGTGGTGGAGGGACTGGTATCTTCCCAGACATAACGATCGGTGACTGAAATCCAGAGGTTATTATGAGACTGAAATGCCACCAGCTTGCCGGTGCTGGCTGAGACCACGCCTTCCCAGCAGACAAAGGTGTTATGAGCCAACAATGCCCTGTCTACGTTGTCGCGTAATTTAACGGCATCCTGATCGGCAACAATGACCTGGTTGCGGATGACATACCAGGGCGCGCCATAGGGATTGCCTGCCAGATTTTGGAAACTAATCCCATTGCTGTGTGCATTGGTGATTCTGTTGTCCCAGGCACGTACATTGGCCAGTCCGAAATCGAGTTCCAGGCCGTCATCCGAGACGTGAAAGATTTCATTGTTATGGATATCGCAATTTCGTCCCGGATACGAGACCCCATCGGCGGTATTGGAAATCGAGTTAAACGCCACGACATGACCATCCGAGTGATTGAGCTCGATGCCTTCGCCACCATAAGCGCCCGTGCTGTAATCATCGATTCGACCGACCATTACATTGTCGACGATGAACCAGTTCTTGCCGCCGTGATTGAGATTAATGCTGTAATAGCAATCATTGAACGTGTTTTTGCTCACCACGACACCCTCGGGTTCGTTGGTGTAATCGGTCAACAGGCCATGATCCACATTCTGAACGGTCACCCCTTCCATCCAGATGTAATCGCCGACAATGCGAACGCCCTGAAAAATCGGAGTGGCTCCGGGAGCGGCTTTCCAGACAATATAGTCTGTACGCGTACCGGAATTTGTCAAAACAATGCGAGTCGTGCCATAATCGCCAGAATTGAGCAGAAAAATATCGCCCGGCTGGGCCACCGCCTCTGCGGCACTGATCCCCAGAAACGGATCCCCCTCTGTACCTGTGCCTCCGCCACTACCAGGGGATACATAATAGGTGTTGCCTCCTGTGGGTTGCTGGGGAATGGTACGGGTGGTGATGGTGGGGGTTTGCTGCCCACTGCCGCCATCGG
>CAYNUX010000083.1:0-11819 GCA_964400115.1 uncultured Cytophagia bacterium | reverse complement strand
AGCATGCCGCAAGCAACAGGCTCTCGTCCATTTTATAAAAAGATTTGGTTTTGGCTCCTGGTGTTTGCCGGAGCCGGAACAGCCGCTTATTTTGCTACCCAGGGTGATGATGAGCCCAAAGAGACCACGGTCGACGTACTCGTGGAATGGAACTAAAATAGATGCAATTTGAGGAATGTCAATATGCGACTCTATATCTTAATCGCAACCATGACCACTCTTTTAGTGGCGTGTGACTCACAATCTCCTTTTACACCCAAAGCTCAGGAACACGTTTCCATCCGCGCCTCGATCCCGGTACATCCATCGATGACCGCAAACAACAGCTTGACCTCAATGGAACTTGTCGTCACAGCACTTAATATGGATACAGTACGCACGACACTTGCCTTGACATCTACCGGTGCAGAAGGTCAGGTAAAAGTCCCTTCCGGTTCCAAAAGAACCTTTACTGTGACCGGGTATATGGGAACTCTGCCTGTCTTGCAGGGAACGTCTGAAATGGATCTGGAATCTGGCCAGACCGCAGACCTTACGATCACAATGAACTATCTCATTTCCACAATTATTTTATCTCCTCCCAGTGTCAAGATTGAAAAAGACTCTGTTTTTACAGTAAACCTGGGAGCACGCAATGTACAGAATCTCGCTATTTTTGGTGCCAGAGTGAAATTTGACCCATCCCTGTTGACCGTTACCGATCTGGGAAGAAAAGACAGTCTCTTAACGAGGGGGGGGGGTAGCATAACGCAACTGGAATTCAACAAAGACAATACCATTGGAATTGTTGATGTGGTTCTGGGAATTTTCCCGGCTTCCAATGCCGTATCCGGAAGTGGTCCCATCGCAGAAATCACTTTTAAAGCACTCTCGGCAGGTGAAGCCCAACTTGAATTGATTACAGATCCTTCAGTGGACTCTGATCTGGGTCTATACGATCGTACAGCCAATGAGATTACCTCTCTAGCCCTGGGCAACCGGATCCAAATAACCAGTCCCTGAGTCTCGTAGCTTTGTAAGATTTCGGTGTCGATATCTTTTACCACAAGAGGGATGATCATGAAATATTATTTATTCTTTTTTCTCATCGTGTTTTCTGTTCATACCATAGTGGGCAGCTCTGTATCCTCTGCATCGGAAACATTGACTCAGATCTCGCCAGACGATCCAAAGATAAAAGGCACGGTAATCTCTGCTTCATGGGGTCCTCCGGAAACTCTGAATACCTGGCATCGTTTTTCAGTTCCCCTGACCCATGAAACCTTTGGGGTAGATGAGACGACTTTTTTGGCCGTAATTTCCAGTGTCACCAAAATTCGAATCCGTACCGAAATGTATTCCGGAATGGATCATGGCAGTATCGATGAGGTTTCGGTCGGGACGACGTTTACCAGCGACTTTAACGGTGGCCAGGACGGCTGGTCTGCAGAGGGAGATGGCACACTCGGCTGGCTCGCTAATGAGGGCTCTGACGAAAGCGGATGTATTCAAATAAGTGATTGGGCCACAGGAGACTGGCACTATGCTGTTGCACCCTCTTCCTGGAGCGGAGACTGGACGTCTCTCATAGGCAGCAATATTGTTTTCTATTACAAAACCGATCATGTGGGCATCTCACACGATGGCTCGATTGAAATCAGCAATGAAGCACAAAAACGTATTGTATTGTCCACAGACGACTATTCTGTGCCCGCAGGAACCAGCAGTCTTGTCAATGTTTCAGTCACCCCTGCACCCGAGAGTAATCTCACCATCAATCTGAGTTCTTCAACCACCAGTTGCATCACAGTGCCAGCGGATGTAATTATCCTGGCAGGGGAAACAGAATCATCGTTCTATGTAACAGCACCGAATGAAGCAGAAGCAGAATGCGAGTCGGTGATTGAAGCCAGAGCGTCCGGATACACTTCCAGCAGATTAACCCTTAAAGTCGGGGATAGTCCTGCCGGAGCCACCGGCATTAATGTCACGGTGCAAAATATCGATGCAACAAATTTTCCATCTATAAAATGCTTTGCCACTGTGGTAGATGCCGAATCCCTCATGCCTATCCCCAGTCTGACAGAAAAACATTTCACTGTGCATGAAAACGATGTTGCCGAGTCTCCTATCGAGGTAGAGGTCATCAGTTCGAGTACAGGGGGGCGGGCAGATATAGTCTTTGTGTTCGATACCACCGGCAGCATGGGAGGTGAGATCAATGGTCTAAAGGATAGGGCCATCAGTTTTGCCGATTCTTTGGCCTCAAAAGGCCTCAATTATCGACTGGCACTGGTCACCTTTGATGACGCCGTCGATCAAACCCACGATTTTACTTCAGATATTAATGAATTCAAAGAATGGATCGATGCCTTGTACCCTTCCGGTGGAGATGACTATAAAGAGAATGCCCTTGCAGGCCTGGAAAAGGCCACATCTCTCTCCTTTCGCCCAGTGAGTCAACGCATGGCGATTCTGATTACCGACGCAGAATATCATCAGGCCGGAGAAACCGGCGACGGATCAACAACTCAAACCACTACAAGTATTATCGATTTGCTTAATGCTTATTCGATTTCATCTCATGTCGTAGGCCCGGATCTGGATCAATTTCATGAACTCGCCGACCAAACCGGTGGATTATTTTTCAATATTTCAGGTGATTTTGCTTCCATTGTAGACCGCATCGGTAACATCTTGGCTAATCAATATATCATTACCTATACAACCCATAATGCCATACGAGACAATAGATGGCGAGATGTTGAGCTAAAGGTCGCTTACGAAGCCAAAGGTGGCATGGATATGGGAAGATATCTCGTTGAAGAGAGTATCACTGATTTAACGGGATTTGACGTGACCATTAGTTCAATCGATGCAGAGGGATTTCCGGTGATCAAGGCCTTTGTTTCGGTCGTCGACCAGGAAAGCCGTCGCAGTGTCAATGGTCTTGATGCCTCACATTTTCGTGTTAAAGAAGATGCGGTAAGCGAATCTCCTGTTACTGTAGATCCGGTAAAAAGCGGGACCGGTGCCCGTGCAGATATTGTCTTTGTCTTTGATATTACGGGCAGCATGGGCGGGGAAATCAGCGGACTGAAACAGCGCAGTATCCGGTTCGCTGACTCGCTCACGGCAAAAGGTATCGATTATCGGTTGGGGCTGGTGACCTATAGCGATGTCGTTGAAAATGTCTATGATTTTACTGCGGATATCAATGAATTCAAAGCCTGGATCGATGGTCTGCGAGCCAGCGGCGGAGGGGACACGAAAGAAAATGCCCTGGAAGGCCTCGAACGGGCCAACCTGCTCAGCTATCGCGCCACCAGCCAGCGTCTGGCTATTCTTATCACAGATGCGGATTTCCATAAAGCGGGTGAAAACGGGGGAGGAACAACAGATCAAACCACTGATAGTATTGTAAATTTGCTCAAAAACAATCGGATCATTACCAGTTGCGTCGCGCCGGATATCGATCCGTTCCACCAGATTGCAGACGGCACTGGTGGCTATTGGTTCGACATCGATGGCGATTTTGCCGCAATTATCGATGCCATTGGTAGCATTATCACCTCCCAGTATGTAGTGACCTATACCACCCACAATCCCATTCCTACAAATGTCTGGAGAAATGTGGAAATCGGCGCGGAACAATCCGGTAAAGGAGGGTTTGATACAGGACGCTACCTGGTCGGTTCTACCATGCTTTATACTTTACCCGATCATGTAATGGGCATTCTGGGGAATGAATTTTCCATCAAAGTCATGGTGGAATCAGTGGTCAATCTCGGATTGGTTCATTTTAATGTCGACTATGACCCTGCAAAGATACAGTTCAGATCCATCAAACAAGGTGAGTTTTTGGCTCAAAATGGAGCCACAATCACTTTTGTCACAGAATCGGATACCCTTAGAGGAAGCATTGAAGTATCCACCACCCGGGCAGGTACAATTGATGGAGCCAATGGAAGTGGTACACTGGCAGAGCTGGTATTTCGCGTAATCGATTCCAATTGCACCAGTACTCTGGATCTAAGCAGCGTGGATTTGCGAGAGCCGGACAATACGACCATTGCCGTCACCACGGCCGGAACTGACATCTCCGCCGCGATCACATCCGGTCTGTTGGGCGACTTTGATAAAGACCTCGATATCGACACCAAAGATTTTGCCTTGCTCAGCACGTTCTGGAAACCCGCCAATACCACCGATGGTGATATTGGTCCGGCCACCGGCACGCCTCCCAATATGACACCCGTACCGGATGGTGTGGTCAACTTTGAAGATCTTTTTGTGTTTACCCGCATGTGGAACTGGTTCCATGAAACAGTCAAAGTTCGAAGCAAAGACAGCGGACCTAAAAAGTCTTTGGCAACATTACAATGGAAATTCTCTACGGATGAACAAAACCGTATCCACTGCCAGCTCCAGGCAGACGGATTCAGCGACCTGAGTATGGGGCATCTCGTTCTGCAGGTGGATCCGCAAGCATTTGAGATCGATAAAATCACGAACGGTACACTTTATCAGCATGCCGGAGGTCAGGTTGTCTTTTTAGCGGATACGGATCATAACAACGGATTGATCGACATTGCCTTTGCGCATCTGGGAGAAATAGAGAATCAAGTAACAGGCACCGGCACCCTGCTGAACCTGATTCTTGTGCCCCGCACAGGCGGAGATCAAACGCTGCACCTCTACACACCGGACATGAGGTATAGCGACAACAGCTCCTTTAACATTAGCTATCAAAAAGAACTCGAAATAGCATCAGCCTCGCCTATGGCGTATGATCTGTCACCCAATTACCCCAACCCCTTTAATGCACATACCGGATTTCAATTCAAGGTGCCGAACTCATCTCAGGTTCACATTCAGGTACTGAATATTCTCGGTCAACCCGTCAAGGTACTCACAAACAAAACCTGGGAAGCAGGAACGCATAAATTGAGCTGGGATGGTACAGATCAACAGGGCCATACCGTGGGTAGCGGCATCTATATCTTGCGAATGCAAGCAGGCGGGTATTCCAATACAAGAGAAATTTTATTGCTAAAATAACACAATCCCCGGGACTTTTTCCCCGGGGATTGTCCTTGCTTTTATTTTGCATAAATAATATCAACATCGTATATTATGGTATGTCTGAACTCACAAAAAGCAGGGAGCCCCTCCAGTTAATCGTCACGTTAGGTCCTGCCAGCAATACGCCCGACATCTGGATGTCGATGAGAAAAGCAGGTGTACAGCAATTCAGATTAAACACATCCCATCTCTCTATCGGCCAAACGATGACCTGGCTGGAACAACTGCATTCTCGAATGAGCCGTCCGCTGGTATTGGATCTTCAGGGCAGCAAGTGGCGCCTGGGGACATTGCCTTCCCTGAATCTGAATTACGGAGACAGAGTCGAACTGGTCCTCAAAGAGAGATCAGATCATGCCAACCAAATTCCGGTACCCCATCAAGACTTTTTCAAAGCTGCTCGCATATCCGGCAAAGAAATTGTGCTTAACGATGCACGGGTGATCATAGAAATTGAATCTGTCAGCGACGAGTCTATATGGACCCGTACTCTGCAGAGCGGACCCCTGGCGTCGCATAAAGGGATTACGTTTCGCGAAACCACTTTTCGTCAAGAATCTCTGGGTCAAAAAGATCTGCAGATCATTAATTTAACAAAAAATATGACTAATATCCGCTATGCCATTTCTTACATTCGGGATGCCAAAGAGCTGGACAGGGTACGTCATGCGTTTGGCAAAAACAGCTATGTTATTGCCAAGCTGGAGAGACAATCCGCTCTTGATGAAGCCCGGGAGATTGCCCGACTCTCCAATGAATTATGGATGTGCCGCGGAGATCTGGGTGCAGAACTGGGGATGCTGTCCATGGCGAGAGCCCTCTACCATTTCAATGACCATATTTGCGACTATTCCATTCCTGTCATGCTGGCGGGCCAAGTGTTCGAACATCTGACCCACCATTCTACTCCTACAAGATCAGAAATTTGTTATTGTTATGATGCCATACGAAAAGGGTATAGAGGAGTGGTCTTGTCTGATGAGACAGCCATTGGCAGGGATCCTGTAAACAGTTGTCAAACGGCAGCAATGTGTTTAAAAGGAGAAATATGATGGGTCAGACAATGCATTCACAGCTGGTCAGCTACATTGCACCGGCAGCACCCGCCACACGAAGACCGGCCACGGGACATGAATCTTTTCTGAGGCCTGAAATTGGCTTTACTCCTCGATGGTTTCATGAAATCCTGGGCATCGATTTTGGCGAAAAGTGGCACACCGATCCGGCCTACCGGCTGGAGAGCCGTAAAAAAATGGTCAATGAACTGACAAATCGATTTCCTTTTTATACCCTCAATCGCGACCATACCTGGGATGTATTGACCGGTACGTTCGGGGCCTGTACTATCGCTGGAATATATGGTCTTACCCTCCGCTTCGAGTCTGATCAATGGCCCTCCTGCAACCAACCAAACAGTGATTCAGGTACAACCCAAAACCCTCTGCCCAATCTGAATCAAAATTCTTTTTTGGAGGATCTTTTACGGCAAATGGATTGGATCGAGGCGAATGTGGGCCCCATCGAAGGATATATAAACTGGCAGGGAGTATTGAACAATGCTTATCGTCTCCGGGGTGAAAAACTGCTCATGGATATGGCAACAGATCCGGAAACGGTAAAATCTCTTTTTGAAAATGTTACGATGACAATGATCGAGGCAGCCAAAAGAGTTTATGAACGTCAAGAGCAATCAGGAATCAAAACAAGATTTTTTACGATCAGTAATTGTTTCGTGAATATGGTGTCTCCCCGGCAGTATCGCGATCTGCTGTACCCCTATGACCAACAAATCGCCAACACCTTTGGATTGATCGGCGTTCACAACTGTGCCTGGAGCGCAACACCTTATCTGGAAGAGTATGCAAAGATACCCTCTGTCGGATATTTGGATATGGGGATGACTTCTGATTTACAAAAAGCAAAAACCCTTTTTCCCCATACCAGACGTGCAATCATGTATACTCCTATGGATGTAGCAAATAAATCACTTTTTGAAATACGTCAGGATCTCGAGAATATTGCTCAACACTATGGACCCTGTGACATGGTGTTTGCAGACCTGGATATCGGAATAGAGGATCGCAAAATAATACAATTGGTCGAGATTTGCCAGCAGCTATCCGATAAATACTCTCATTCGAAAACGAGATCATGAATAGTCGGCACACGACCAGACTTGGTCATATTATACGACTAAAACAATGGAATCATAGAAATTCATAGAGGCTCGCAATGGCACATCACGCACTTGACGGCTATTCCGGACTGGTGGATCGATTAAATCGTTTTCCTCAGGGTGCACCTTCCTCAGACACCTTATACAAAATCCTCAAACTCTTGTTGGATGAAAACGAAGCTCGGCTTGTCTCTCTGCTTCCCATAAAACCTTTCACCGTAAAGAAGGCGAGCCAGGTTTGGAAAATACCTCCTTTAGAAGCTCAAAACAGACTGGAAACCATGGCCAGCCGGGCATTATTGGTGGACATGGAACAGAACGGAGAGACCCTATACGTTCTCCCTCCTCCCATGGCAGGATTTTTCGAGTTTTCCATGATGCGAACACGCCAGGATGTTGATCAAAGGTTGCTTGCAGAACTCTTTTATCAATATTTGAATGTAGAGGAAGAGTTTATCAAAAATCTGTTTGCCAATGGTGATACCCAGCTGGGCAGAGCCTTTGTTCACGAGCCGGCTCTGCCGGATGATGATGCCTTGTATGTTCTGGACTATGAGCGTGCTTCAGAGATCATCAAAACAGCAAAGCACCGTGCAGTGGGTATCTGTTATTGCCGTCATAAAATGGAACACATGAATAAGGCATGCTCTGCACCTATGGACATTTGTATGACGTTTGGTACGACAGCGGACTCGCTCGCCAGGCACGGATATGCCCGTGAGATCGATACAGCCGAATGTCTTGATCTTTTGCAACAAGCCTATGATCACGATCTTGTTCAGTTTGGAGAGAATGTCCGGGAAGGGGTAAATTTTATTTGCAACTGTTGCGGGTGTTGTTGCGAAGCCATGCTGGCGCACAAGCGATTCGCTGTCATGAACCCCATCCACACGACAAATTTCCTGCCGCTTGTAAAAGAAAATTGTAATGGATGCGGCAGATGTCAGAAAGCATGTCCCGTCGATGCCATAAAACTGCAAGAGATCGAATCCGATGAGGGCAAATCCATAAAAAAAGCTGTTATTGATGAGGATATCTGTTTGGGATGCGGCGTATGCGTTCGAAACTGTAAAACCGGTTCAATACGTTTAGAGGCACGTGAAAAACGCGTGCTGACTCCTTTGGACAGCACTCACCGCGTTGTCATGATGGCCATTGAACGAGGCAAGCTTCAGGAATTGATTTTTGATAACAAAGTTCTGTGGAGCCATCGAACTTTGGGAACATTATTGGGGGCGATACTCAATCTAAAACCCGTTTACCGCGCATTGGCCAGCGAACAAATAAAATCCCGCTATTTGGAAAAATTAATCGTAAAAGCAAAAACCTGATTCACATAATCCTATGCAACCGATTTGCCACTAACCCAATGATTAAAAAGTCGATTAAAAGACCTGAAAAAAAACAGAGTGAACAAGATAAATTGGGAAAAGTCGACAGTTAAAAACAGAAAAGAAATCCGTCTCGGACGTGGGAAAGAAATTTCACGCCGGCGCGAGGCGGCAATCCGACCTGAACCCCAATATCCAATTGTGGGATTTTATTTTCTATTTTACCCTTGGTATTGGGGTTATGCACTCGGTGCGAATCGGTGGAATTTTGCCGGTCTTTGCTTTTTTGATCATTCCGGCCTCAGTATCGGCCCTTGTTAACGATAAGAGACTTTAGGTTTCTGCTCTGGTTGCGCAATCTTTTGCCAACCAGGCTGTGGTTCCATCACTACCATGATATAGAAAAGATCTGAATTGTCGGCAGAAGCAGAGTTTTTCTCCAGCTGTACAGAGACCAGGTCAGGCTCTAACTTGTACATCGCACCCGTAATCGCATCCACAGCAAGACCGATCAGGCCCCCCAGGAGTATATTGCCCGCCACCCAACCGCTCAATTCTTTTTTAATCTCAATGGTCTTTGTCTCATAGCCATCCAGGGAAATTTCTACAAGATGTGAATTCTTGCGTTCCAGTTCTAAAAGGCACGGTGTTTGATCCAGTTTGTTTCCGTCTATGATCACCGTGGCGCCACCGGGCTGGCTGTTGAAATTAACAGGCTGATTCACCCCATGCACGATTGTGGCACAAGAGATAGACAAAAGAGCAAAAAGAAGGATAAATAGAACCGGGTAGCTTTTCATTATTGTCCTCTCGGTTTTCCCAGCAATTCTGTTCTATGCAATAGAATTTTGAACCTGTCGACAATATTCGAATTAATATTCACAAATACAAGTTATTTTTGGCAAAAGTTAAAGCCGGATCATCATCGAATTCGATGGGTGACTTGGCAAAAGCGGGCATTTTTTATTATTGGATATGACACCATCATCTTTTAAAACACATTTCTCCATATCATCAGCCTCGCATAAAACAGAAAATTCGGAGACAAAACGACCTCGATCTATTCAGATCAGGTTTCAATAGCGGCCTTGAGAGCACCCTGTTCAGGATCATAGATCAGTTCTGCATCATCGGGCCATTTGATGCCATGAAATTGCCACAAATCCAGATAATCTGTCTGCAAGCGCGTCAAACTATCTTCGAGCTGTTTTCGAGCGGTATTATAATCTCTTCCGCATACTTTGCTCATGAGAAAAATGTTTTCCCGGCGTTTATCAGAGGCCAGGGCCTTACCCATGATTTCTTCGCTATGACCGTCATGATAATCCCAGCTATTATCGAAAAAATTGACCCCGTTATCAATGGCTTCATGCAGTATTGAAATGGCGGTTTTATCATCCTTTACATTTCCGATATCCCATCCGCCTAATCCAATAATCGAGACACGTTCACCCGTGTTTCCCAATGGTCGCTGAGGTAACCCTGAACGGCTCTCTGTTTGACAGGCTAACATCGAGGTACCCATGGCCATTCCGGCCAGTGCAGTTTTTAGAAATTCTCTTCGCTCAAAAGATTTCATTGGTTCTCCGATTTATTTATCTATACTATAGTTATTATAAAAAACGTAAATCGTAAAGGCTCTATTCCAAACACCAAAATCTTAACAAAAGTTAAATTTTTCAAAATATGAGTTTGTTTAATATAATGAATTCAATATCTTTAGTACAAATTGCCGAATAATTCAGAGAGAACCATGGAGATTTTAAACCAAGTCTATCGCAATAGTCCGTTCATTGCCATTACGGTTGTTTCAGGATTCATAATATACCATCTGCTCATGCTCTTTATGAAAAAAGTCATGCCCGAGATCCAGCAGAAAATTCTTGCGCGAATTCTGGATAAAATCCGTTGGCCGTTACGTTCTCTCATTCTGGCGCTTGTAATTGCTTCCCTGCGCCCCCTCATGGATTTACCTGAGCAATTTAACAATACTCTGCAAATAATCCTCACCATCGTATTCATTGTCATTACTGCCTGGTTATTCATGCGAATTATCGCTGTGGTCAAGATGGTAATGTTAAAAAGATACAATATTGAAGAGGAAGACAATCTCAAAGCACGCAAAGTGGTCACTCAATTGCGGGTAGCGCAACGTATTCTCAATGTTATTATAATCGTGATTTCGATTGCCGCTATCTTGATGACATTTGATAAAGTAAGACAATTTGGTGTCAGCATATTGGCCTCTGCCGGCATAAGTGCTATCATTCTTGGGTTTGCAGCACAGCGAAGTCTGGCCACATTGTTCGCAGGGGTGCAAATCGCGATTACCCAACCCATTCGTATCGATGATGTGGTGATTGTCGAGGGCGAATGGGGATGGATAGAAGAAATCACGCTGACATATGTGGTCGTGCGAATTTGGGATCTCAGACGTCTCGTGGTGCCGATCACTTGGTTTCTCGACAAGCCCTTCCAGAACTGGACGCGCACCTCGGCAGATATCCTTGGAACAGTCTATCTTTATACCGATTATAGAGCCCCTATCCAAAGAATTCGAGAAAAAGCCATTGACCTCATCAAAGCAAATCATCATTGGGACGGTAAAGTAGCGGGGTTACAGGTAACCAATAGCACCGAAAACACTGTCGAATTGAGGGTATTGATGAGTGCAGCGACATCTCCCAGAGCCTGGAATCTTCGTTGTGATGTACGCGAAGCACTCGTGACTTTTCTTCAGCAAGAATTCCCGGAAATTTTACCAAGAACCCGGGTTGAACTAACCAAAGCATCCCCGGCCGAACAAGAAAAAGAAAACCATGAATCTGCTGAATAACATGCTCCCACCGATCAAGCGATTGACTCTGGCCACAGACACCAGCAGTCTGATCATTCTCTATCGAGCCGGCCTGATCTGGCATTTGGAAAAGTATGTAGAATTCAGAATTCCGGAATGTGTCTGGAAGGAGCTGTCCAGAGGTTCAAGCCGGTCAGAACTCGAAAGCTATAAAGCATTGATTACTTTATATACCGCAAAAAACACTGACCCTAACTTTGGAAAATTAAAAAATGCAGATCAAGCCGTCGTGACATTATACCATCGAACAAAACCGCACGCCATCCTCAGCGATGATGGTGGCATTCTCAGAGGCTGTAAAAAACGCGGCATCCCCCATCTCTGTGCTCTTTCTCTTTGTGCTGTACTCTATCAAACAAAAAGCTGGCCCCTTAAAGAGACGCAAACCGCC
>CAYNUX010000082.1:0-11975 GCA_964400115.1 uncultured Cytophagia bacterium | reverse complement strand
TAGAGCGATTTTCCGGTCAATCGCCTGATCGGGCTTTGGCCGCCAATCTGCCGCATTATGAAAATTATCATGTTTTCGAATCCGATTTCCAGTATCCCCTCGATGCTCAGCCGTTAGAACCCAACTGCAATTATGTCTGGCAAGTTCAGGCTGTGGATTTTGAAGGTCGTCCGGTCACGAAAAATGAGGGCAAGAGCATTTTAGGGCTTTTTTCCACTGGATCGGATGTCAGTGAACTGTTTTCATCTGTTGAATTGGTCGCTCCACACGATGGTGCGACGTTGGAAACCGGTCTGCCACACTTTGGCTGGCAAATCTCTGATTTTATCTCTATGGAACCCGTTTTTTTTCATCTCGCCATTGCCGAATTGACCGGCAATATGACTCCGGAACAGGCATTGTCCGGGCCTGTGCAGCATTTTATCAGTGCACCGCTTGCAGAATCTGAAATGACCTATCCCTCTTTTGCGCCTACTCTGGAAACGGGTAAAGAGTATGTGTGGCAGGTTCAGGCCGTTGACCAATCCGGTTCGCCTATGGCGTCCAATGCGGGGAAAAGTGAAATCTACCGGTTTTCTGTGCAAAAAGCAGAACAGGAGATCGATCGTTTGCTGGCCCGGTTACCGGCTCACTGGCCTTTACCCGTTGCATCGCAAGCCTATCTTTTGTTGCGTGATGGTGAGGAGCCTTTGGTAGATTATGAATTCTCTTCTGACAGCACGCAGATGCGAATCAGAAATCTTGATGCAGAGCTTGTCACTCTGGTGTTGCCGATGATGCAGACATTAGAACAGGGGATCCCGCAGGTAGAGGCCACAGCAGATTTGGTGGTCGACCTGACCACTTTTGAGGTGATATCGGGAACTGTTGTGGCCAGGCTCGACCCAAACGATTTCGATTTTTCAGAAATGGGCATTCCGGTTCAGATTCAGCGTCTGACCTATCAACCCGGTACAGGCGGACTCTATTCTTTTACCGCTGATGGCACGTTAAAGATTTTTGGCCAGACGCAGCCATGGCCTGTTCAACTCGAGCTGACACGGGACGGCCGGCTGGCCGGAAGTGTCTCTCAATCCGGAGGAACCCCTATTGCGCTGGTCGATCAAAATGATCGGTTTCAGTTGGTACCCGAGCAAATCGATGGCTCTATAAACTGTGCGTTTTTGTTGCGGTCACCCGAGTTTCAATTCACGATCGATGGAAAATTGCAATGGCAGACACCGCAAAACGTCTTGCCTGTGACGCTAGTGGTAAATGAAAGCGGTCTTTCCCGCGTCGATCCTGTTTCGGGTGCCGGTTTTTCTCTGTCGTTTCCCTTTGCGGATTTACAATTCAGTGATGTCACCATCGAGTGGTTCTCCTTTATCGATGAAATGTTTGATTTTGGAATTTCTGGCTTTGCTGAATTAAAGTTTTCCGAGCTGCAAGGACTATCAGTCAACGATGTGGGTCCGGTTCAATTTACACCCCAAGGATTTCATTTTCCCCAGACCTCCAAATCGTTCGCTGCTAGCGCAGCGATGCCTTATCACGGGGTGTCTCTGACGCCGCTGACGTTTAGAATGCCCTCATTTGATGTTGACTGGTTTCAATCCCCGGCGCAAGAGATGTTTCCGGGACGGTTTGACATGGCGGTCAATTTTCCGAATTTTCCCGACCATTTTCCGGATGCTCTGAAAAACGCAGATCTTTCATTGCTGGATGCCGCTCTTTCAGATGGCTTTCTGGTGGGGGATGTATACCCCCGCACCTTTTTGCAACCGGCCAGGGTCATTCTCGATCCGGTGTATAACAGCGGCATCGAGGTTAAACAGTTCGGTGGTTCGTTTTCAGACGATCCACAGGCTTTTATGGAATTCTTTGTTAAAGCGGATCTGTTGATGCCTGATTATGGCCTGCCCGCAGGCCAATCATCATTTGCCCTGAATGATCCTGTTCGATTGGATGCTGATGGCTTTTTCTCTGGCCGGATCAATGGGGTTGCCCTTTCTGCTCCGTTGATGTGGGGACCTCTGAGTCTCATGATCCCGGAGGGAAACGTGGGATTTGGACGGCTCGAAGGCAAACAGAGGTTTGCCCTCGCCGGAAACGGGGAAATCGGGTTTCCTGTAAAATCATCCGGAGATTCGTTAATCGCGACCGGGGAGGTGGTATTCGATCTCGTCGCCTCTCGTCTGGATAGCGGATCGTTTATCATCGACTCTCCGTTCCTTTTTTCACTGCCTTTTGAACATCCGCTTTTGACCTTTGACATTCGTAATGGAGCAAGTCTTGACAATACCGGATTTCATATCCATGATGGAAGCAATGAGCTGCTAGCCGATGCTCAAAGCCAGGTAAAAGCTGAATTCAAGGATAATGTTTCTTTTTCGCTGCCGGAACTGAGCCAATCAGGCGGCAGCTTAAGTCTGCAGGATAGCCTCGCTTTCAAACTCGGTCTGGCTGGCGGAAAGGTCCATTCCTGGGAGACCGTGTCCAGCACAAGCTCTCTGCAACAAGAGGATGCATTGCTTTTGATCCTGCCTCCGGCAACTGAGATCCGCCAGCAACACCTGTTTGCTGCGGGGCGGGGAAGGGCAGAGATCCGGCTCAACGGGATACCCTATCCGGGATTGCACACCCGCATATCCGATGACTTTGAGCTCGATCTCGATCCTGTTGCCATTGCACGGGGAAAAATCGATTTTTATACCCAGGATCGGCATGTCGCAGTGCTGGATGCAGACGGATTTCGACCGGGAGACTATTTTCAGGATGCGGATCTGAACAGGCTGCCGCTTCCCCAAAACGAGATCGCATTCATCGATTTGAGAAATGAACAGGGGAGACTGGCGGTTCGGGTGGATACGGTATCGCAAGGTTTACATCTCACCACCCCGGCGGATTCGACCGTTTCTCTGAATGTGCCCGGGTTGTCAGGGGGGATGGAGTCCTGGCCCAAAATTGACATCCCGTTGGATGTGGTCATAGATCCGGTTACCCTGGAGATTCTGAGTGGCAAGATCGAGGTGCAGGCCAGCGATGACCAGGCCCTGATTGATCTGACGGCTTATGGCCGTCCGTTACATGTGAGCCGTCTGGACTATGATCCCTCGGGATCCGGCCGGACTCTCTATGCCGATGTTCGACCGGCTTTACCGCAGGTGCTGCAATCCGATGTCTTTGTATTGACCGAATTGCCGGTACAACAGGATGGCATCGAAGGAGAGCTGGGGATTATTTCATCCCGATATTCTTACGATCCACAAATTCAATCGACCGAGATCGGCTCGCAATTGCGTCTCGATTTCACCGGTGCACGAATTAGGCGTGACAGCCTGGCTGTAACATTATGCGGGGATATCTATGCCACGCTATTTACAGACCAGGGCGGGGTTCTCAGACCGATCCATTTTATGGCGACCCTTTTGCCCGATGATATCTCTTTTCAGTTCGACCTTTCGCACATCCACGGTATTTTGCCCATCGATGCGGCAAAATTTCAACCCGTGGCAATGGATGATCCCGCGTTACAGCTCAACATGCCCTTTGATCAGAAAGAGTGTGTTCTCATTGCCAATGGAATCTATTCTCTGCCCGAATTATCCGAGCAATTCAGGTTCACACTGCAGGATCTCAACATCAGCGCCAATACCGTCACCGCTGCGGATATGCATCTCGATACGGACCAGGCACAACAGTTCAAACTGTTCGGGTCGACCCTGACCCTGACAGACTATGCAACGGATGACGTAAACAAACCTGCCCTATCTTTTGATTACTCTGATAAAGAGTTCAAAGTCACCCTGGCCGGAGCAATGCAGTTGTTTTCCGAGACGTTGCCTTTTTATGGGCTGACTGTCGTCAGTGACGGATCCCTGGCTGATGGTGATCTCTCGACACCAGGGATTCGTATTTTGGCAGGGATACTTTATATTCAAAGGTGCCGGATTCGATCGGATGCTCTACACATATCGGGCGATATGAGAATGCCACAGCCATTTCCGCAGAACAATACCCGTCCGTTCGCCTTTTCCATCAGTCCGGCTGGTCTGATCGATGCACAGCAAAAAGAGATCCCGCTCTTTGCGGATGACGATCCAAAGCCGATTGTACAGTTGGGACTCAAGCCCTTTAAGGTTTCTTGCCAGCCGTCCGGTGTGATATTGCAGCTGAGTGACAGGGGAACAGCATTGGAGGCGAGCCTGGACATTTCTCTGGTGACCAGATGGCCGGGTGTGCCCGATTCGCTCGATATCCCGATCAACGCGGTCATCGAATCGGATGATACCTCGGATGAATTGATCTGGCAGATGCAAACGGATTACCAGACCTATGAAACGAGCTTTGCGGGTCTCGTTAAAATGACGATTGAAAGAATCGGGATCCTGGCAGATAAAGAGTTCAAAATCCTCTTTAGCGGCAGCCTTATTCCGGATATGGACTTGATAGAAGGGGACGGAATATCCTTTGAAGAATTTTCAATTTGGCATAATGGCTTTGATATCGGCGTGATCGGGGATGGTTATTTCAACGCCCAGGGATTCGAGGTGTTTGTCACCGAAACCTTTTTTGATTTGGATCCGGCGCCATTTGAAATGTATATGAGCGATGAAGGCGATTATGGTCCCGCCGGTGTCGAGGCCCATCAAGAGACGGTGGATGTCGATAACTTTTGCCTGAAATTCGGCGGCCGCATAAAATACTACAAGGCCTTTGATGGGGGAGTGGATGAGGTGCTCATCTATAAGGGCACGGATGAATTTCATCTGATCGTAAAAAATGCAGAATTCCGGTTGCAGAATGATCTGTTCTGGGGTGCCCTGGATTTGCGTTTTCATCTGTTCTCGATCGCCAGGGCCGAGTACCAGGTGCTGGCTGCAGGAAATCTCGTTTTTACTTCCGGAAGCCAGACCAATCGGTTTGTGGCAGCCGGAGAGGTGACCTGGAAAGACGATGAAATTTCTATGGGCCTCTTTTTGGCTGCAGGAGGACTGCATTTGCAGTTAGCCCCGCTTCCTATTTATCTCGAAGATATCGGAGGCGGTATTTTTATCAATCCCGATCCCGAGGTCGAGGATCTGGTGGTACAACATTGCCGTTTAGAGCATACCACTCCTATAAACGATGCTTTTGATTATTATAAGAATCATGACGACCTGTTCGCCCTGTTTTTATACGGCGGCATGTCGATCGGTGACAATTCCTTATTAAAAGGCAGAGCCCTATGGACCCTGACCAATTCTCATATCCGGTTTGACAATGAACTCATCCTGTTGGATAATCCTGCTTTTGAAAAAGTAGGAGTGAACATTATAGGCCGGGGTCATTTTGAAATCGGTTTTTATGGGTCGTATTATGCAGAAGGCAATATGCATGTATACACCAGCAGCAATGAAACCTTTGCCAAGCAGGCTATAGTAACCCTGGACGGACTTGCAGAATTCTGGATTTATGATTCGGATACCTGGGGACTGCGTGGAGAACTCAATGCCGGTGTGATCAATACGTTCGATCAAACCATGGAGTGTTGGGTGGTACCGGGCGGGCTCCTCGTTCGGGGGGAAAGCAGTCGCGGCTGGGGGAATCCCCTGTTGTCTATCGATGCGGGTATCGATCTGGGGGTGTGGTTCACCTGGCGTGATCCCAAGCAGGTGGGAGGCTATCTCACTACGTTCCTGGATGCCAGTGTTCTCCAGGGCCTGGCCACTGTGAGGGGTGAGCTGGGAGCGGCCATGATGTATGATGAGGTTTTTTATTTTTACGGTTATGCCGAACTTACGGCCAGTGTCTTTTCCGGTGATGCGTGGACCGGTCTGGCCTGGGTCAAATGGCAGGATGGTGAGTTTTCAGCCGGCCTGGGCGGAGACAACGAGATCGATAATTTTTTGGCATCGGCAGAGCAAACCTTTGAAGACATGCAACAACAGGCACAGGATCTGACCGATCAGATGAATGATGTGATGCTGGACGGCGATGTCCTGGCCAACACTCTACTCAGTGAAGAGGAAATCCAGGCCATTGTCCGGCAGTTGATCAGCGATCAAACAAAATGCGACGCGCTTTCAGAGATGATCGAAAAAGAGGTCGGCCAACTCAAGACCCCCAGTTTGCTGAAATATATGAGCACCAGTGGCAAAGATCTGAACCGGCTTGCCAGTTATTCCAACGGTTTGCTGGCTGAACCGGATCTCTCATCCGATCAATCCGTTCCGTACATCGAGCCTGCAGTCATTTTGGATCCATCTGTTTACCGTCAGGAGATAGAAGACTCGACAAATTATTATAGACGCGTGCTGCCCGATAGCATGGAGCGCCGCCCGATCAATCCCAATGTACGAACCGAGATCACGCGAAATGAATCTGATACCGTTGTACGCACTTTTTATCAATACAATTATGGACGGAATTCCGATAATGAAACTTTACAACGGTACCAAAAAGTGGATAATCAGGGAAGGCTGACCATCGGGGAACGAATCGAACGGGTTCTCTCGGAAAATCGTGCTGCCTCACTCGAGCTCTTGAGTGAACTGTCTTTCAGTCTCGATACGCTACAGCAAGCCAGCATGGAATTGCTGGAAAATCCGCTCATTGTCAACTCCAGTTCAGGAGGCAGACAATTTGATTTCTTTGTCGACCCTGAGAAAACAGACGCCAACAAGAGGAAAATTGCAACGCTGCAATCCCGTCTGGCCAGGATCGATAATCAAGTGTTTCATACCATTCTCGCTATCGACTCGGATCGCAACACTCTTTATTCCAGTCTCGGGCCAAGGGGTGCAGCAGCCCGGTTGGGACGTTCGTATATGGAGGCGGCCAGGCTTGCGAGCAGCGCACCTTATCTCATGACCGAGGTTGTGGAAAAAGAGTATCACTGGTATGCCCGGCGGCTGGCAGATTTTTCAGGTATCGACCCGGAAGGAATCGTTGATGGCTCTTATCACAGTGTCAGTCAGGATCCACTGTTTTTGCAGATCCTTGATCCTGAGGGTGTCAATCCCACGGCCTACCAGGTCACCCTCAAATGGGTCAACGACCGAATTACTTTTTTACGCGAAATCTCTGGCTTGAATTTATGGCCGGACTGGGAATCGGTCTATGAAGACTATACCGGCGAGTTGAGCCAGACTCTGAGTTCCTTTTTCGAAAATACCGGAACCTATCTGGTCTATACCATTCCGGCCGAATACGCCAGGACAAAACGGGAGCGGTTGGCTGAGAGTCATGCACAATTGATCGAAAACTATCCGGGAGCAGAGCAATCTGTGGCAGATGCGCATGTGAAATTTTCCGCCGCTTTGGATCCGATTTGGGAAAAATATTCACTCCTCAGTGAAACCCTTTATGATCTGTATGATTCCTATTTACAGTCGGAATATATCGACGATCGTCCTGTGCGAAAAAATAAAATTGAAACCCGATTGTCGAATTTGGAAAAGGAATTCGAGCCTGTGCAATTTTCGAAACTCGAAGCGAGTGTTTATACTGAACCCTGGCGCAGTGCGTCCGCGGTCACCGTCAACTGGGCTGCCGATGTTCCACGCCGCGTGGGAGAATTTGCCTATCAAATGGAGGAAGGTTTGCATCCCGATCCTTCAGAAACAGGATATCGCACGGTCGGCAATGCCAGAGAACTGGTGCAATATTTTATGCCGGAATCATTGCCGCCCAAAGAGAATGTAAGCATTACCCTCTCTGCCCGGGTGCGCAACAGTGTCGGGTATACCAACAGCAATGTGATTCGCTTCAAGCCTGTTTTGCAGGGCAGCGAACATGTCAATGTCGAGGCCTATAGACAATATCTGCCCGACTTTGATCTGACTCCTCCCCGTAAACCCACTGTCTTTTTTCCGTCCTCTGTTTATCAGTCAACGGATAAAAATGGGCATGATTTTGCCGTCGCTTTTGACGATAGGATAAATGTCAGATGGAAAAGCTTTGATAAGGAAACCGGTATTGGCGAGTATTGGATTGCTGTGGGCACTGCTCCCGGTCTTGCCGATATACAGGAATGGAACTCGCAGGGAACGAATAAAAGGACAGAGATTAAAAATCTGACATCGTTGATTCCGGCTGGCAAACCCGTTTACATCAATGTCAAAGCCTCCAATCTTGTGAGTATGGACAGTGAAACAGGCACCAGTATTCCTCTTTATGTGAGTCAATCTGTCCCGGTCTTTGCAGACATGCCGCTCTTATTCGAGTGGCAGAATCCATCTGCACGGAACCTGACCGGAACCCATGTGCCCTGTTATCGCCGCTCGCCGGAATACAAGAGAACCCCTGCGAATCTTGAAACCCAGGCAACAATCCATTGTCCTTATGCATTTACCTATTTCAGACAGAATGATGATCATGATCCCAATTTCCGGAACAAGGTGAATCGCTATGAATACCGCATCGCCTTTTCAAAATCCAATGCACGAATACAAGATGGCGAATGGAAATCCATTGAACCCCTGGCTTTTGGCAAAGACCGGTTCATCTTTCCTGCCAGCTGGGACTTTGTGGATAGCGAGAATATCTATGTCTATATTCGCGGCTATGATGAACAGAGTGATAGAGTGACCCGGCCGCTGATCTACCAGGTAGAAACAAAGCTCGACGATATCCATCCCTCACAAATAAAATTTTGTGTCGAGCCCAGAATTCTCGACAGTGGGCAGCGCATTGCCCGATTTTGGATCGAAAGATTCCCTGTCGATCTCGAGAGTGGGATAGCCGGTTTGCAGGTGGGATGGGGCCGTACAGAAGACCAGATCATTCAATTCAATGTGAGCGGCTCAGGGACTCTAACATCACTGGATTTTACAGCTCAGCAACTCTATCCGAATTCAATGTTTACCCAATTTCTTGAAGCCCGTGTTCCACCCGGGTTAAATGATGACCAGATTTACTGTTCGATGCGAGCGGTCGACCGTAAGGGCAACGTCTCTGCCTGGTATACCTGTGGCCCGGTTTGCATTCAAAGACCCCGGCCTGAAATTCTGACTGCTGCCATGTCAGTGATCAGGGATAACTCGCAGGTTTTTATCTTTAACGTCAACAGAGAGGTTCATCATCTCGAGTTGAGCGGCCGAATTGTTGAGCAGCCTTTTGAATTGTTGCAATCTATCGAATATTGTGTCGGTACCGGGCAGGTCAAAGACAATCTCCTCGGCTGGACAACGATTCCGGTCACCGGTCCGGTAGTGAATGCCAGTCATACTTTTGAACAGTTGCTAGATAAAGATGTGTGCTTTATGCGATTACGGACAAAGAATGTCGCGGGTTTCTATTCACGCGAGATGATCATACCCGTAAGAATCCCAAGACCCTGAGCTCGTTGAGGTGGTACCATGAGACCCTATTGGTGCATTTTTTTCTTTTTGGTCAATATCGCCTGGTCCTTTTCTTTCATGACCACGGTCAAACAGGACTCGGTGTTTATCCATATCCGTGAAACGCCGGTCCTGGGGACCGGTTATCACATCGAACGAAAACACGTCGACAGTGATTCTTTTGAACGACTGACGGATGAACCGTTACGTGTGATACGGAATGAAGACAGAGCCGTCACAGTGTTGGGAGATGACTATGTTGCCATTGCAAAGGCATTAAAAGCCGATTCTCCGACGGCACTTTTGCGAAGATTGTATCGCAGCTCGTTTCGCATCGATGTGCTTACCATGCTCTATCGGCGGGCCGGAATCATTTCGGGCCGGTTTTTCGTAGCCGGAGGCCATCGGACGGGAGAGCAATACATCTATCGCGTTTTGTTGATCGATGATGAGGGCCAGGTTCTGCAATCGGAAGAAAAATCCATCCTGATCAGAGACCACCTGCCGGAGCCGCCAGCGAATGTCGTGGCTCATATTGCCGGAAATGGCATCGAGTTGAAATGGAGTTATCCGGAGTGGATCCCTGACTCTCGTGATCGTGTCATCTATTTTGATGTGTGGCGCAGCACGCAAGGCCAGCCTTTTGTTCGCATCAATAAAGAAAAGATGTTGCGTTTGTCCGGTCTCGATCCTGTTTATCGCGACGACCAGGTGTTTCACGGCGAAACCGTACGCTATCGGGTGACCGCCGTGGATGTGGTGAGGCGAGAGAGTGAACCGGCAAGTACAGAGACGATTCATTTTCTCGATCAGGTGCCCCCATCAGCGCCGCGCAATCCTGTTGCTCAGGGAGGGGATCGCAACATCCGCGTGAGCTGGCAGCCTGCTCCGGAGATCGATCTCCAGGGCTTTCATGTCTATCGCGCGGCGAGTCTGCAAGATTCTGCAAAACAAATCACCTCAACTTTGATCGATGCCGATGAAACCGCATACGTGGACAGTCTGGTTTCACCGGGTAAACAATATTTTTATCGTGTTACAGCTGTGGACAGTGCCGGTAATCCCAGTCGATTTTCCACGGCTGTATCTGCGATAGCGGATGATTTGCTTCCGCCCGGAAGACCGCTACAGTTAACATCGGCTTTTGAGGAGGGCCAGCTGGTCCTGAGCTGGGAGCCCCCTGACGATGAAGATATTTATGGGTATTGGGTTTCCAAAGGATATTCAAACGATGTTCAGGCTCATCTTTATACAAAGCCTGTCAAAGATCTCATGTGTGTGGATTCGTCGCGATTAACGCCGGGTAAACACTATTACTATACGGTCCAGAGTATCGACAGCACGGAAAATGTGAGCGAGCCCGAACGCGTGATTTTCCAGGTGCCTGATCACGAGCCTCCGGTGTCGCCGGGCAGCGTGCAAGTTCTGAACAAGGATGGAAAGAGTGTTTCGGTACGTTGGAACAGCAGTCTGTCCCTCGATACAGAATCGTATTTTCTCATTCGCAGCTCATCAGGCACAGCTGATACGTTGGCCCGCCTCCCGGCAACACAAAGAGAATATTCCGATACCCGGGTTGAAAAAGGAGTTGTCTATCTCTATTCAGTGATTGCGGTGGACGGATTTGGTAACCAGAGTCTGCCTGCCGTGTCGGAACCTCTTCGGTTTGCTGATTTTTCGCCTCCTGCAACGCCCCGGCATATCTATGCGACCCTGGAGCAAAACAACGTCCGGATAACCTGGGAGCCTGTTTTCGATTTTGATATTGCGGGCTATAATATCTATGCGTGTAAACAGCCCACCGGCGTATATAATCGACTCAACACAATACCCGTTGCCGAGCGACAATACATCCATAGTGAGGCAGACCGTCTCTGGTATGTGGTTAAATGCGTTGACACCTCTGGTAACGAGAGCCAGGGATCTAAACCGGTCAGAGTTGAATAGCCAGCTGGATGTTCAGGGTCGTATTCGTTAGCTCGTTAAAAGGCGGGCACGCTCAAGCTTTGCAGCTTTTTTATATCATAACGTTGCCCCCGAACTGAATTGGCAGGCAGCAATAGCGTATCTGATTCATATAGAGTATCTGCATGCATCAACAGGATCTCCTTTTGAGGATCCATATTCGCAATCGCGCGCAGGTTAACAGGTTCGTTATCGAGCATGGCAACGATTTGATAGCCCAGAATTTTGAAATATCTGATTCCCTCGATTTTTCCATCCGACACACGGTCATGCCAGCCATTGGGGTTCATAAACAACAGGTGGCTGAAAAACTCGACGCAATGAGGTTTACCCATGGTGTTCAGTGCTTGCAGGGTGATCTGACGCATTCGTTCCGGCCTGCCCGTGTTCAATCCTATCGTGACCCCATCCTGACCCTGCAACCAGCGAATGACATCCAGGACTCCGGGATATGGCTTTAGCACATTTTTGAGACATTCTTCAGACCACAGGGTTTGCCAATACCAGCCTAGCATTTCTTCGTGTTTGGCATGAGGAATATTCATTTGCTGCAAAAGGTGCTGCGGATAGTTCTCGTGAATATTCAGGTGATGTCTGTCAAGATTCTTGAAAAATTGGGTCTGATGGATGCGGTCATACTCTGTGAAACAATACTCGATACAATAAGAGAGATCAAGAATGGTTCCATCGATATCAAAGACAACCATC
>CAYNUX010000081.1:0-11987 GCA_964400115.1 uncultured Cytophagia bacterium | reverse complement strand
ATCCGGCACGGGGGCTTGACCAGCTCAAAAAGTTATAGCCGAGATCGGCGTTTGCTGTACTATCCCAGTAGGCATAAATATCGTCTTTAAAAAAGGGATCGTTGTTTTTCAAGCGACGATCAAAATAATTCAGGTTGACTTCATAGAAGGATCGGGCGTTGAGAATGTGGGTCACCTTCAAGTTCATGAGAGCCGAACTCTGTGCAGCCTGTTCCACGCGACCGTAGTTAAACACGTCACCAGGAATGTTGGTCGGCACACTTTCCTGATCCTGACGCATAAAAGATCCACCCAATCGAACCTGAAAAGGGTTGGCGTCCCAAACGACGGTACCATTGGCAATATATCGGTTGCGGCTGGCATGTGGAATATTGCCATCGGGCACAGAAATACGGTCAAACACTTCATTATACGTGGTCGAGACAAGCGGAAAATTGTTCCCATCCACATAGGTGTCGGCATTGTTGAAATCAAAACCGCTCCAGAATTGCCTGATGCGGTCACGTTGAAAAGTGTTCTGACCGGCAACAAAGAATTTCAACTTGTTGTTGGTGTAAGGAATAGGACCGGAAGCGGTTAATGTATAGTCGCTATAACCATAAGAATAAGTATCCAGAAATTTTTCACCCTGATCGGCAAAATTATCGGTTTCAGCTTGAATCGTAAATTTGTAATCAGGCGTACCGCTTCTCAGGGTTTGGCGCACGATACCGGCATTGGCCGAACCATACTCTGCGGTATAACCACCGGCTTCCACCTGAAACTCTTGCAGGGCTTCAGGAATAACAGTCACGACGTTGGCACCAGTTACGGCATCACGAGTGTTGGCACCTTCCAGATAGAACCCGACGTCATGAGTACGACCACCACGAATATGCATATCGCCATCCACGACAACCACACCGGGTTGAAGTGCGATAACGTCCGTAACCGAACGGGTGGGGATATTTTGGATTTCTTCAAATCCCTGAATACGTACAGCATTTGTAGCATTTTTATTAACCAGAGGTCTCTCAGCGATGATAGTTATATCACCGACTTCTAGAGCCTCAGGTGGCAACTCGAAATTGACCCGGGTTGTCAAGTCAGAATTGACCTGAACATTGCTCATGGTAACATTTCGATAGCCAATAAAGCTCGCTCGAATTCGATATGTTCCAACAGGAGCAGAAAGAATTACAAACTCGCCATTTACATTAGTTGCAGCACCGAGAGAAGTTCCCTCGATAACAATGTTTGCACCTGGCAATACATCACCGGTCTCTTTATCGACAACGGTTCCAGCGACTTTTCCGGTGATCGCTCCAAAGACCAAAGCCGGAAAAAGAGCCATGCAAACCAGAATTAATAAAACCATCCGTTTCATAAGTCTGCCTCCAAAAAATTAACACCCAAATTGTTTATGTCTGACTAGCCGATTAATTATCCTCTAAATTGAGGAAAGAAAGTGTACCGGCCTCAGCATCACCGACAACGAGTGAAGTATGCCGTTTGTTGCCGACATTGACACTGGTTGTCAAAATCGCATTGGTGTCACCGGCAGCATATACCATTATATTATATGTACCTGCTGGAATTTTTGCATAGGTCGTTATAGCTTCATAGGCTACGCCCTCGTAGGCCAGTGAAGTGTCTGATCCGACCACCTCGAGATCTACGGCAGGTGCTTTCGCAGCATGTACCAGCCTTAGATTCCCGTTTTCTGTTGTCTCAGCATCAAAAAGACGTCGTTCGATCAGTTTCAAATAGGCACGAGCGCCTTGTTGTTGATCGAGGACAATAACAGTGCCGCGTTGTTCTGTTGACATGGCCACAGGAAACTCTTCGTTCCCCATTTTAACTGTGCGGCTACCTGCCAAAAATTCCGAATGCGGGATTACGCCGGCAAACGAAACATTCCCAACCGATTGTCCGTCAACGCTTACCGCGACGTCACCCACGTCATTGGCAGCATGAACAAATCTGAATTGGGCTTTGTATTCCGGCGGTGTTGGCCCGTCCGCTGGGACATCTACACAACCAGTCATAAGTGCTGCTACCAGCATTAGGACCAGCAGAGATAGCAGGGACTTGTAGTTCATTTAAGCTCCTCCTCTTATGGTTTTGGTGCAACGTTCAACTGTCTTTTAATCATAGCATGTGTTATAACCCGCTCCACCTCCTTTATAGGTTTATTCTACCATTTATGACGTTACATCCACAATCTCTGTTCAACATTCTCATTTTCAAAGCAGAATGTAACAAAAACACCCATATGGTTATCGATTTATTGTAACATTATTTTTTAGCACCCGTATCAGAAAGGAGGAGAACACTCAAGTGCGCCCCATATAATACATAACATTACATTCAAACAATCACTGTTTCGAGAATAAATTTAATTGCTTTTTATTTTTTTGTCAAGGCCTTTATTCTTTATCGTGAAAGAATAAATTTCGCACAATATTGCCCTACCCTTGCTCGACTTGACCGCTATAAGAAAAGTAATTTAAGATAATTTGTTAAAGAATCAAGGGTTATTTTAATTTCTGATTGTTCCCTCACTTTTTGCCTTAATTTATTAACTCAAAACACTTGAAATGGCCTGCCAAACCTCATTCTTGCCTTTACGTGTAACACTTGAAAATGAATAAATTTCAGTAACTTGGAAAGCTGCGAGCGCCTTTTTGTAGTGAGCAATCTGACTGGTCAGCTGGTTACCCGACAGTTTATCGGCTTTTGTGCCGATGACCATCACACGATGATTAAAATACGCCAGCCATTCCAACATTTCATAATCCAATGGGGACATTTTATGCCGGATATCCATGAGCAGGATAATTAATTTTAACTCAAGTGTAGATTTCAGGTAAGATTCTATAAGGGTTTGCCAATTCTGTTGCTCTTTTTTGGATGCTTTGGAAAATCCATATCCCGGCAAATCGACAAGATAAAATGATTCATTAATCAAAAAAAAATTTATCAGACGGGTCTTGCCGGGCGTTGAACTGGTGAGTGCGAGCCGCTTTCGATTCATGATCGTATTCAGCAATGACGACTTTCCGACGTTCGAGCGGCCTACGATTGCGATATGAGGTTTGTTGTCTTGGGGAATCTGATCAAGTGTAGCGGCACTTTTAATAAACTCTGCAGACAAGAGCTTCATTAGATCTCCTGGCAAATCAGGCTCGATCAAGCGGCATCATCTTGAGCTTGTTCATCTTTATTTTTTTTCAACCGATAATTAGGCGTTGCTCCATACAATACAACATCTTTGGTGATTTCACATTCGACCACATCGGATCTCGAAGGAAGTGCAAACATGATTTCCATCATGGTCTCCTCCATGATCGATCGCAGTCCGCGGGCACCAGTGGTTCGTTTTTGTGCAATTTTCACGATTTCTTCCAGTGCATCCGGGTGAAAATGCAGTTTTACACCATCGATCTCTAAAAGCCGTTGATATTGTTTCAATAAAGCATTACGCGGTTCGGTCAAAATTCTCAACATACTTGCGGTGTCTAATTCATTGAGGGTCGAAATAACAGGCAATCGACCCACCAACTCGGGTATAAGTCCGAATTTTAACAGATCATCTGGTTCGACGCTGGGAAGGATTTGTTCCTTTTCCAGCTTATTGCTCTGGATATCAGCCCCGAACCCAAGAGACTTTTTGCCGATTCGGGCTGCAATGGTGTTTTCCAAACCATCAAACGCGCCACCGCAAATAAACAAAATATTCTTGGTATTTATTTTGATCAAATCCATTTCCGGATGCTTGCGCCCTCCTTTGGGAGGGACAGATGCAATAGTGCCTTCCAGAATTTTCAACAGTGCTTGTTGAACCCCTTCGCCAGACACATCCCTGGTTATGGACGGGTTGCCGCTCTTTCTACTAATTTTATCGATTTCATCGACATAAACAATGCCGCGCTCGGCTCGTTCAATATTGTAATCAGCCGATTGGAGCAACCGTACCAGAATATTCTCGACATCCTCCCCGACATATCCGGCTTCTGTCAGGCTCGTGGCATCCGCTATGGTAAAAGGTACCTGTAAAAAATACGCCAGTGTCTGAGCGACAAGTGTTTTGCCGGTACCTGTTGGCCCAATCAGCAACACGTTGCTCTTTTCCAGATCGATTTCGGCATTCTGATTGCGTTGATCAATCCGTTTGTAATGGTTATAGACGGCTACAGAGATGGCCTTTTTGGCATCCTCTTGACCTATTACATATCCATCGAGCTCATTTTTTATCTCTTGAGGTGTGGGAACCTTGGTAATTTTAAAAGGCTTTTTGCTCCGTTCCCGCGCCACAACCTTGTTGGCAATGCCAACGCACTCGTCACATATGCTTACATCAGGCCCTGTGACAATGGTATCGACCTGATTGGAATTTTTGCCGCAAAAAGAGCAAATTACCAGTCTGCGGCTTTTATTGTGGGTTTGATCCATCCAATCTTCCTGTTTACAGCTATTTGGTGGTCTTTTTCTCGAGTAATTCATTACGGTTCATGATTTCATCAATCAGCCCGTAATCTTTTGCTTCACTGGCACTCATGAAAAAATTTCGGTCAGAATCCTTGGAAATTGTCTCGATAGACTGGCCGGTATGAGAAGCCAAAATTTCGTTCAGACGTTTACGTAAAGTCAATATTTCCTTAGCCTGAATTTCAATGTCGCTGGCCTGGCCCTGGGCTCCGCCCAAAGGCTGATGAATCATTACCCGGGCGTTAGGAAGGGCAAAACGCTTTCCCGTAGCTCCGGCAGAGAGCAATACTGCCCCCATACTGGCAGCCTGGCCCATACAGATAGTGGCCACATCGGGCTTTATATATTGCATGGTGTCATATATTCCCAGGCCTGCGGAGACATATCCGCCCGGTGAATTGATATATAAATAGACGTCCTTTTCAGGATCGTCTGCTTCACAAAATAAAAGCTGAGCAATGATCAGGCTTGCAACATTATCATCGATCGCTGTACCCAAAAAAATTATCCTCTCTTTGAGCAATCGCGAGAAAATATCATATGCTCGCTCGCCTCGCCCGGTCTGTTCAACAACCATTGGTACAAGTGCCATAATCAACCTTTTTTAATTAATGATGATGCCCGGCCGCAGAGGCGTTGTGTACCTCGCGCCATAGCGTGTCCGTCTCTTTAATATCGACTTTTTCTTCCAGAAAGGCAAAGACTTTATCCTGCAAGAGCTCATCACCATATCGAGAAAAACGGTCCTTGTCCTCCCGGATCTCTTTTGCCTGTTCCTCTGTCAACTGTTTCTTTTCAAGCCGTTGATCGATGAGATCATTGATTTCCTGATCACTCACCGTGATATTCTCATCGGCAATGATTTGTTCCCTAAATAACAACCATTTGATCTGGCGAACAGCACTTTCACGGGATTGTTCACGAATGACATCTTTATCCACATCACTCTTTTGACGCTCTTTGACATCCTCGACAACAGCCTGGAGGTATTTATTGAGCATGGATGGGGGAACCTCTAACTCATTCCGCTTTATCAGTTCGTCGACCAACTTTTCCTGAAATGCATATTGTTGTTCGAGTCTTGCCCTTTGACGCAAATTCTCATCGATCTCTTTTTTTAACGCCTCCAGGCTATCGTAATTTCCGACATCCTTGGCAAATTCATCATCGAGTTCAGGCAAACGTCGTTCTTTGATCGCTTTAACCGTCACCTTGAAACGCTGCTCATTTTCGGTCTCTCTTTCTTTGCCGGTCTCGATAAATTCCGACTCTGGCTCTTGTTTTTGCGTCTTTATGGAAATGATACGTTCGTCGTTTACAGTGACTCCCTCTAGCTGAGGGGTGATTTCTTTATTGGATTCATCCAAATAAATGGATTGATTTTCATATTTTTGCCCAATAACCGGGATGCCACTCTCATCTACGACCTGAAGATCAGCGGACAAATAGTGGCCTGGTGTAGCTTCGCCTTCAACATCATAGATCATGGCTTGACGCTGACGAAGATCCTCTAATACATCTTGGACATCTTGCTCCTCGACGATAAAGGCTTGACGCTCAACGGGCATTCCATCAATATTTTCAACTTTCAAGTCAGGCCGCACATCAAATTCAATGGTAAAAACCAACCCATCCTCAGGATGATAATTCATTTGACCGATTTCCGGCACACTGATGTTTTCAAATTCATTCTCTTTGAATATTTTGTCAAAAGCTTCACCGATAAAAAGCTGAAACGTGTCGCTCTCTATCTGAGATCCAAACATTTTTCGAATTAACTGATTGGGGACTTTACCTTTGCGAAACCCTTGAACATTGGCCTTTTTTTGATAACCCTTGAAATTTTCATCCAATTTGGGTTGCACATTTTCAGCCGGGACGGATACAGTCACCACTGTGTGCCAGTTTTTTTGTGTCTCGATTTGATAATCCAATTGACATCCTCAATTGTTGATACAATCTGAATTTGATAATCATGAATGTTGAAAGGAAAAACACGAAAAAAAAATCGCCGAACCAGCCTGTCATTGGACTCGTCGCCGATCAAATGCGAGAGGGGGGACTTGAACCCCCACATCCAGAGGACACTAGATCCTAAATCTAGCGCGTCTACCAATTCCGCCACTCTCGCGAAATACTATCTTTAAATATAAAAAATTATCGTTGCAAAGTCAATATTTTTTTAAGTAGCTGATTCTATTGCTGATAGGGGAAACTCTCACAAAACCGGGGGAGGTATTTGCCATACAGGCCGATTAAATCGGTCATGACAGTTTTTACATCATAATCTCGGACGTAAGCAAGGCCATTTTTTCCTAGACGATCCTGCAGGGAAGCATCTGAAATCAACTTTTTAATGGTTTTCTCTAATTGAGAAATCGCCCCGGGAACAACAAACAAAACATGATGTTCATCGGTCAACCGGCCTAATCCGCCGACAGGTGTCGTTATGACCGGGCATCCACAGGCCATGGCCTCCAGTACGACCATGGGAAATCCTTCACTATATGAGGGAAGAACCAAAGCGCAACTGGAGCCGTATAACTCGAGTTTTTTCTCATACCCCACCCATTCATTGATCTCGATGGTATTTTCCAACCCTCTTTTACGAATAACTGTGCGCAGTCCTTCAATATCTCCGTCACCCGCACACATCAGGCGTACCTTTTGAGGGCCTTTATTGATATTGGAAACAGCCTGAATCAGGTCGAATAAACCCTTGCTCTTTGAAAATAATCCCAAAAATAATAACGTGTCTTTTTTGGGCGAGTTCGTGGGCTTGTAGCGCTCCAAATCGATGGGGTTGGGCAAATGAATCAATTCCTGGTAAGGTAATAATTTTCCAAAAGGCTCTATCAAATCGGGATTTGCAAATCCAACGCATTGACATGAATCGAGTACCCCGAGAATGAATTTACGTTTCATCACACCAGATTGTTGAACATAATCATAAAAATGACTCGGGTGTATATTCAGGATCACCGGAAAACGGGCAATCTTGCATAACCCAATATACGGTAATTTACGAAAAAAACTGGCATCAGAAGAGCAATGAATATGGGCCAAACAACGATACCTGAAATAGCGTACAAAAGAAATCCACTGCCACAAAGTTGAAAACCATCTCATCAGACGAGACTGTGAACTACCGGAGGGATGATAGGTAATAAAGGGGTGATTAAAAAAGCCTGCATGGGCAAAGGTAGCCAATACTGAGGCTACCCCCCCATGCCGGTTTAAGGATAATCCGATAACAATAACTTTACATTTCATGGCAAAGGCTTTATAATCATCCCGCTTGGTGGTTTAGGAGGAATCTGATCTTTATGCAGTGCGCAAACCAATTCAATATTCTCAAAGGCAACGCTGTCATTAAATGAGCCAAAACCAATCTTGCCAAATGTTGATCCTACACGTTGCGTTGAATAGACCTGATTATCGGCGAAATAAATAGATAATTGATCCTTATCCAGTTGAATCTTTATCTGATGGGGATTTTCAATATCATTTTGTGCGGGAATTTTTTCTTCATATACCCGTTCACCATTCTTGATTTCACTGACAACGACATCATAGGTATGATATTGAACATATGTATAGTTGAGTGAATCCAGATAACCATAAACAAAAGCATAATCTGCATAGGGATTGCGAGCGAGATTTTCCAATGATTGAGCCTGACAGCTGAATGTAAAATCTGGAGAAGAAAATTGACTATCTCTTACCAGAATGATTTCAGCCAACCGTTTTCCTTCTTGGGGAACCTCTTTGGGCATCTCTAGAATCAGTCGGGGCTCTGAGGTGTTTTCGATTTTCCATCGCGATTGATGCATAGGTTGCCATCGCTCGTCTAATGACCGGCTAAAATCATCCGAGAAAGGTGATATGATAGTAAAATGTAATGGTTCTGACATGGCTATGGGATTTAGCTTGGTCGTGCGGTCGTAAACATTTTCAACCAACAAGGAATAATTTGATCCCTTTTGTAACTCGCTCGTCTGCATCGTCACATACATCCCGTCTTTTGAGCATGAGAGATCCAGCACTTGATATCCTGCGGGGATGTAACTGGTTGCACTCTCTGCAGAAGAGACTTCAACCGGTTCAGAGAATCCCAACAACAAGGCGGTATTGGAAAGTATTTGCAGAGTCAGCAGAGATGGCGGTTCATCGTCTTCAGCGGTACGAAACGATAGTTGAACGGCACGCTCCGAGACCAGGCGAGATTTGTCTACACTGAAAACCTGATAGAAATAGCTGTTGTCAGGCACCAGCATGGAATCGACAAACACCGTATCCTGTACATCACCGATCAAGGCCCCGTCACGGTAAACCCGATAAAACAGTGCAACATCGCCATCAGAGGCGGGTTCAGGCATGGTCCATTCCAAACGCACTTTTGTGGGTCCCATCGTTTCGGCCTTAAAGCTTGACGGCTCATTGGGAGGAAGGGTATCTCTTTCAGAAGCCTGGTCATTCAGTTCTAACATATAAACATCTGCGATATCATAGGTATAGGTGCTGCGGAAAAGCATTCGATCGCCCTGACGGTTCACAACGGCATCGGGCTGCCAATATTTTTCGATCTTGCCTTCAACGCGTCTGGAACGGTGATGCACAAGACGTTTTACATCCTCAGATCCGTCACTCGGGATCTGAACGATTTCTCCCCAAAACGGAGCCCAGCCATCGAGCAAAGGGTTTTCCACGCGGGGATAAAAGGAAACAAAGACATTATCACCGCCGGTTACTGAATGACATGCAGACATGACCTGAGGCGCCCAGGGATTCATGCGCAATAAAAGCCTGATATAGCCATCCGACAATCGTATAGAGATCACATCTCCGGAATTTACCCCATAGGACGAAAAGAATTCGGGTATTGCAAACCCCGCAACAGTATAAATGACCTCATGACCAAAGGAATCGACTCCGAGTTCCCAGTGAATAATATCCGGATACACCTGAATCTGAAAACTCCATTCCTTGTCAAAAACCTCGATACCGTGTCCGCGTTGTAAAGAGGGCTTGGTCGACCAGCAGACAACAACATACTTTCCGCTCGGCGAGATCGCTGCATAATCGAGTCCTTCCGCAGAGCCATTCGCTCCCAATGTCCCCAAATTAAATTTACTGGGAGGACATTTAATGTCATCGATCAAATCGTACACAAAAATCTCTTTGGCATCTCCGTCAAGAACCCAATAGCGTCCGTCATCTGACAGATCACCTTCACCACCTGCCGGACCGATGGCGGTATATTCGCTAAACGTTCTTATAACAGTGTAATTCATGGTTCGAACGTCATAGAGGCGAATTTCATTGCCATGATATTTGTAAAAATGCGTGTTGGGATCAAAACTGACTTTTTGGCCATCTTTCGTATAGTGGTCTGCCAGTGCCCAACGTAGCCACCAGGGTTGCATACTGTCGGTACCCAATGATTTTATGCGTTCTCCTGTTTGGCCGTTATATAAAAATGCAGCAAGCTTGCGTATACCATCAATCCGGATGGCTTCGGTTGCAATAAAAAATGAACCGTCTTTGTTAAAAACGCAAACCTCGGAATTGTTAAAATACCCGCCCAATACATCATTGCCAAACTCATGACTATTGGTAATACGGGTTACACGAGTATTAAAAACCGGATCGATATAACTTTCTCCCACGTTTTGTGGGGGTTCAAATGTCGCATAGTCAGGAGGAACCAATTCCTCTTTTCCGGTCACTCCCTGGGCTAAACAGAATCCAAAAGTTAATAAAAGGTGTAGGGTTGCAATATAATTGATCTTGTAATTCACCTCGACCGCCTCCCGTAAAACATCAGCGAGTTAAAACCATTCTTCGCATTTTGGTAAACCCTGCTGAGGTCATACGATAAAAATAAATTCCACTGGCCAGTGAATTTCCATGAAAATCTGTACCATCCCATGTTATCACATATTGACCAGGGGAAAATTGTTTGTCAACGAGTTGTGTTACTTTGTTGCCGAGCACATCAAAAACCACAATATCAATCGTGGCAGGTTCAGCCACAAAGAACTGGATTTCGGTTGATGGGTTGAATGGATTGGGATAATTTTGTTCCAAAGAAAATTTGGCGGGTTGCTGTGCCGTCATTTCCCGCACAGAGGTAGCTGTTTGGTTCATTTTATAAACACCTGTCAATGTTCCGGCAAAAAGAATATTCGTCTTTTTCGGATCCACTGACAGTGTAGCGATTTCAAACTCTTCGAGACCGGTGATCAACGGATTCCACAGATTGCCTCCATTATGGCTTTTATAAACGCCGCCCATAAGAGTTCCGGCATATAGGGTCTGAGAATCGGAAGGGTCGATAGCAAAAGATTTCACGACCAGATCTCCCAGACCACTGATCTGTTGTTTCCAGCTCACAGCTCCGTCATCGGAACGAAAGACTCCCCCCCCCAGGTCGCAGCATAAATCACCAGAGGATTGGCAGGATCGACGACGAGCTGACGAATTTCATTGACGGTGATGCCATTGGTCGCCTGGAACCAACTGGCGCCACCGTTAACAGATTTAAAAACACCGCTATTTTGAGTTCCGGCATACAAGGTATTGGAATTAAAAGGATCAATAGCCAAAGACCGTATCTGCAAATCAGATAACCCTGTATTCATGGGACTCCAATTCGCGCCTTGATTGAGGGTTTTAAATACACCTCCCAGGGTTGCACAATAGAGAACATTCGAATTCAGGGGATCGATGATCAGATCCCTTACCTGGGTGTCTGTCATGCCGGTTTTTAATTGTGTCCATATCGATGAACCGGAAACGAATTTATAGACACCACTGCGCCAAACCGCGGCATAAAGGGTTCCCGGTTGATTACGATCGGCGATTATTTTTTCGACCAGCAAATTGCGTAATCCATTGTTCATTGGACTCCAGTCTTGTCCATTGTTGGTGCTTTTGAATACCCCTCCTCCGCTCACACCTGCGTATACGACATTAGCCTGCGTCGGATCGGGCAGAATAGACCGAACATCAGCATTCTTTAATCCCTGATTGCTGGATTTCCAGGTAAAACCTCCATTAGAGGTGATGTACACCCCCGCACCTGCACTCCCTGCAATGACGGTTTGATTCTGATTTGGAGCGACCTCCAGACAATTCAGGTATTCATTTTCGATTCCGGAATTGAATTGACTGCTCCACATCAATCCCCCGTTAGTGCTTTTGAACAAACCGCCACCTTGTGAGGCAGCGTAAATGACAGCAGAATTGACCGGATCCAGTTCAAGATCATATATCGTTTTATAGGTCAAGCCATTGACCGAGGGAAGCCAGCTATCGCCCCGATTAGGAGATCGAAAGATTCCGTTATTGGTGGCGATAATTACCTGATTATTGGCCATGATTACATCATTAACCTTCATCGCTTTTTCGCTTTGATTCAATCCAATATTTATCTCGTGCCAATAATCACCATTCGGGCTTTTACGAAACATTCCCTGCCCGTTCGTGCCGACAAAAAGAGTAGAATCCTGAGG
>CAYNUX010000080.1:0-12019 GCA_964400115.1 uncultured Cytophagia bacterium | reverse complement strand
ACTAGAAATGGATCAACCTATAATAGTTATCTTGTTAAAGATAAAAAAAATGCAATTATTGATACCGTAAAAAACAAATTCAAGTTATCTTTTTTTGAAAATATTCAGGAGCATATCGATCTCAAAGATCTTGATTATATTATTATACAACACAATGAACCCGACCATTCGGGCAGCCTCGTCGATTTACTCGAACGCGCTCCCAACGCAAAGGTCGTCTGTGCCAAAGTAGCGCAAAAATATGTCGAAAATATCGTTAACCGTGATATCGATATTATTACGGTAAAACAAGGGGATACTCTTGATCTCGGTGAAAGAACGTTGTCTTTTATCATGTCACCTTTTCTCCATTGGCCTGATACTATGATGACCTATCTCGAAAGGGATAAAATTCTTTTTTCATGCGATGTGTTTGCCAATCATTTTTGTGATAGTCATATGGTAGATGAAGCCATAGAGAGAAATTATTGGCCTGATTTCGAGTATTACTTTAACATTATTTTTAGACCCTATCGAAAACATATCCGCAATATGCTAAAAAAAATAGATGGCTTGCAGATTTCAAAAATCGCGCCTTCACACGGCCCTCTTTTACAGGATAGGCTTGACCGCTATATCAATGCCTATCAAGAGTGGTCTCTTGAATTACCCCCAAATGATCCCCAAAAAGTTCTCATCTATTATGCTACAGCGCATGGGAATACTGCCATTCTGGCTAAAACAATAGCAGAAGCTCTTAGAAAAGAAGGGCTTGAACTCTCTTTTTATGATATTACCGAAATCAACATCGATGAGCATCTGGATCGAATCGAAGCTGCTGATGCACTTTTAGTCGGGTCTCCGACAATCAATAATGATGCTGTCAAACCGGTATGGGACTTGTTGAGCAGTTTTGCAACTCTTGAACTAAAGAACAAGATCGCAGCCAGTTTTGGTTCTATCGGCTGGAGTGGGGAAGCCGTGTCTTTTATGGATCATCGTTTAAAAGATCTTGGCTTTAAAGTTCCCCTTGAAGGTTTTACCTGTAAATTGGTACCTGGGCAAAATGATCTTGTTTTATGCCAAGAGTTTGCTCAAAAAATAGCCCGTGAATTATAAATTGGGAAATATTTTTCCGCTCAAATCTTGTTACTGGCAAGGCTGGATCATCCGGGATCTATTTTGTACAACTCTTTCTCCTGTGATGCCGTCCAGCTTGCAAATGTGATATCGAGAACATTAGAGGTGCGGAGGTGTTGTTGCAGGCTCGGCAAGATTTTTCCAATATAGCTTTGACAATTTATAAAAATATGGTTACAAGCCGTTTATTAGATGAGCGCATGCTCATTCTTTTAAAGCAAGGCAAGAGTTTTTTTCATATCAGTGGGGCAGGGCACGAGGCCACACAGGTGGGAGCGGCTCTTGCGTTTGACCCTCAAAGAGACTGGGCTTATCCATATTACCGTGATCAAGCATTTGTTTTGCAATGGGGAATATCAGTCAAAGAGTTATTACGAAATTTTCTAGCCAGAACAACTGATCCTTCATCCTGCGGCAGGCAAATGCCACAACATTATGGCCATGCTAAAAAGCATATCGTCACTCAATCCAGTTCTACAGGAACTCAGTTTTTGCAAGCTGTCGGCACTGCTATGGGTTTGAAAAAAAATGGCGCTAATCAGGTCGTATATGTCTCTTCCGGTGAAGGAACGTGTAGTCAGGGAGACTTTTATGAAGCCATAAATTGGGCCGCCCGGGATTGGTTACCGGTGATCTTTTTTATTCAAGATAACCAGTATGCTATTTCTGTTCCGCGTGAGCAGCAAGCATCCGGCCGTACCATCTACGAACTGGTTAAGGGATATAAAAATTTGCATCGTCATGAAATAGATGGCTTGCTCGTTCGGGAAAGCTTTGAGACTACACAACACTGTGTCGACCTTGCCAGAGAAGGTAAAGGTCCTGGTCTCATACTTTCACATGTGGTGCGTCTGTTTTCGCACTCTTCTTCAGATGACCAGAGGAAATATCGTCAGCATGACGAGCTTGAACAAGATAAAATTCGCGATCCTTTAACGATTTTTAAAAATGATGTGATCGATCGGGGCGAGTTGAGTGAAAATAGGCTTCAAGAGGTTGAACGCGATGTCAAAAAGAATATCGATATCGCTGTACAAAAAGTACTGAATGAACCCATGCCTGCTATAGATCAAGTAGAAAAGCACCTCTTCAACGGTTCATCTTTTTCAGCACAGCCGGAGCATGAATCCCGAAACGATGATAACAAGGTGACAATGGTTGATGCCATCAATCATGCATTACATGAAGAGATGGCCTCAAACCCCAATATGTTGATATATGGTCAGGATGTTGCCGATAAAAAGGGTGGAGTATTTGCAGTCACGCGTGGTCTTTCTTCCCAATTTGGTAATGATCGCGTTTTTAATTCACCGCTCGCTGAATCCAGCATTATCGGCACCGCCATAGGCTTGAGCGTTATCGGATATAGACCCGTAGTTGAAATCCAGTTTGGTGATTATATCTGGACCTCAATGATGCAAATCCGCAACGAATTGTCCACCATTCGTTACCGTTCGGCAGGGTCATTTAATTGTCCGGTCACCATAAGAATTCCGGTTGGTGGCTATATTCATGGTGGCCTCTGTCATAGCCAGAATATAGAGGGATTTTTTGCACATATACCCGGGTTATATATCTGTTACCCCAGTAACGCAAGAGATGCTAAAGGTCTTTTAAAACAGGCTATGCGTCTGCAAGATCCTGTGTTGTTCCTGGAACATAAAGGATTGTATCGCCAGAGCTACGCCATGAGTTCTGAACCTGATAAAGATTTTTTGCAACCTTTTGGTCAGGCAGCCATCAAACGAACAGGACGGGATGTGACTATTGTTACCTGGGGGATGATGGTTCATAAATCTCTTGCTGTTGCTAAAAAGCTATCCCAGGAAAATATTGAGGCAGAAGTTATCGACATCCGGACTATGGTTCCTTTGGATCTGGAAATGATTTACAGTTCGGTAAGGAAAACGAGTCGTATCCTGGTCGTGCATGAAGATACCCTTGGTGGTGGTTTTGGTGCAGAAATCGCTGCAAATATCAGTGATAAAGTCTTTCGTTATCTGGATGCACCGATAAAACGTGTTGCAGCCAAAGATACACCGATTCCCTTTAACTGGGAGTTAGAGAAAGCTGTGTTACCTCAGGAAGCAGATATTTATGAAACGGTCAAAGAGCTGATTCACTTTTAAAAGGAAAGGTCGACATGGCACAGGAAGAGTCTCATGTTTCGCCAGAGATTCAGGTAGAGCTTTATCGCATGATGCAAAAAACCCGAATGACTGAAGACCGCATCATTGCCCTTTATAGACAGGGTAAAATTGTCGGAGGGGTTTATACAGGTCGAGGAATTGAAGCAACGACTGTGGGCTCGGCACTGGCTCTGGAAAAGGAAGATTATTTGTATCCCATACACCGCGATCTCGGTGCTCATCTCGCAAAGGGTCAATCTGTACTCAATATTCTGCTACAATATCTGGGACGCGGAAACAGTCTCACCAAGGGCAAAGACAGTGGAATCCATGCCAGTGATACCTCTCTTCACATTATTGGAAATATCAGTCATCTCGGATCGATGATTCCGGTGGCTGTCGGTACTGCCTTGAGTATGAAATTGCAGAAAAAAAAGTCTGTGGCACTCAATTACATCGGTGAAGGGGGCTCGAACATTGGAGATTTTCATGAAGGACTCAACTTTGCTGCTGTTCAGGATTTACCATTTATTCTGATTATCGAAAACAACCAATACGCTTACAGTACTCCCACAGAAAAAGGCTTTCGCGCTAAAAAGCTTTCAGATCGGGCCATCGGATATGGCATTCCCGGTCATTATGTGGATGGCACAGATGCCATCGCTGTATATAATGTGGTCAAAAAAGCGATCGGTCGCGCGCGAGCTGGCAAGGGCCCGACTCTGATCGAAGCTAAAAGTCTGCGCATGGTCGGTCACTCTGCACATGATGATGCTTCTTATGTCGACAAGTCGTTGTTGAAAAAGTATGAACGTAAAGATCCTATCTTAAAGCTCGAAAAAAAACT
Organism: uncultured Cytophagia bacterium; assembly: GCA_964400115.1. Taxonomy (GTDB): domain Bacteria; phylum Zhuqueibacterota; class Zhuqueibacteria; order Residuimicrobiales; family Oceaniaggregativiventaceae; genus Oceaniaggregativivens. The sequence continues at coordinate 7,924 of CAYNUX010000080.1, read as the reverse complement.
CAAAGCCGATAAACTTTTGGATGATGATGGGATTACAAAGATCATTGACGAGTTGAAACAGGAAATCGATGATGCAACCGACAACGCCCTTGGCAGTCCTTTGCCCGAACCCCAATGGGCCCAAGAAGGTCTTTTTGCTGATTAAACAAAAGAGAAAGCACCATGGCCGAAATTACATATTTGCAAGCTATCAATGATGCGATGCGCGAGGAAATGGAACGAGACCCTCAGGTATTCTTGTTAGGTGAAGATGTGGGTTATTATGGTGGTGCATTCAAAGTTACCAAAGGATTGATAGAAAAATTTGGCGAAGACAGGGTAATCGATACCCCCATTTCTGAATCTGCCATTGCAGGAGCTGCCATTGGCGCCGCAATCACTGGTATGCGTCCCATCGCTGAAATGCAGTTCGCAGATTTTATTACGGTTGCATTCAATCAATTGGTGTCTAATGCTGCAACCATGCATTATCGATTTGGCATTCCCGTGCCAATGGTGGTGCGTGCACCGTCTGGCGGAAGAATTCACGGCGGTCCCTTTCATTCAAAAAATCCGGAAGCATGGTTCAGCCACCAGCCAGGACTTAAGGTCGTGGCTCCTGCAACGGTTTATGATGCAAAAGGACTGCTCAAATCCGCTATCCGGGATAACAATCCGGTGATATATTTTGAACACAAGTACTATTACCGGCGTTTAAAACAAGAGATCGACGAGAATGAAGAAAATCTGGTGCCACTCGGCAAAGCCAATATCGTAAAGCCCGGTGATGACTTGACTATCATTACTTATGGGGGTACATTGCATATGTGTACTGAAGCAGCTGAAAAAGCTGAAAAGGAGGATGGTCTTGACATACAGGTCATCGACCTTCGTACTCTGGCACCGTTAGACAAATCTGCTATTCTGGACTCGGTGCGTAAAACAAGCCGCGTCGTCATTGTGCATGAAGCTGATTTAACCGGGGGAATTGGCGGTGAAGTTGCTGCTATTATTGCTGAAAAAGGATTTGAATATCTCGATGCACCTGTCAGACGCGTGGCATCGACTGATACACCAACACCATATAGCCCCATTTTAGAGGAAGTTTATTGTCCCAATGTCAGCAATATTCTCAATGCTGTTCGAGAGACTGCTGCATTTTAGTCCTGTCAAGGTGAGAACCAACATGAGAGGAGTGTTATGACTGCTCTGAACAATGAACTCGTTTCCATGCAAGATATTTTGCGCATGGCCATTGAACGAGAAAATGAAGCATATGAATTTTATTTAAAGGCTAAAGAGCATGCTCGTACTCCGGTCGAAGAAAAAATGTTTCAGGAATTAGCCGATGAAGAATTGGTTCATAAAGAAGCTTTGGAAAAAAAATTGCAAGACCTGGATGCTCAAGCAGACATTGATCGTGCTTTGTCTTATGATGTCTATTAAGTGCCGACATTCTCAACATTAATGTAAAAAATGGGAAATGAACATGAAAGTTGACATGGTTATGCCTCAAATGGGGGAAAGTCTGGCAGAAGGAACCATCGTGAAATGGCTTAAATCAGTGGGAGATAAGGTAGCGCGAGATGAAATTATATTGGAAATCAGCACGGATAAGGTGGACTCTGAAATCCCTGCTCCTGAGCCTGGTACTCTTGTAGAAATTTTGGCCGACGAGGGCGAGACTATCAAAGTAGGTAATGTTATTGCCAGAATAGATAAAGAGGGCGGTTCTTCTGCCCGCATCGAGTCAGATTCCACAGATACAGCTAAAGAAACTGCTAAAGAACCGCAAGATAAAGAAACCGAATCTCCGCGAGATGATCGAACGGAGCGCAAAGCCTTTCTTTCGCCAGTCGTTAAAAGAATTGCACAGGAACATAAACTCTCCCTGAGTGTCGTTGAAAATCTCCAGGGCAGCGGATCCAACGGACGAATTACCAAACAGGATATTCTGGATTATTTAGAACAAGAGCAGCCAGAAGAAGATCAGAAACCTGAAAAAGAAACAAAAGTCACTCTAGAAAAAGAAAAACAAAGTCAAGGCCCCAGTGCAACCACCGGAGATGAGGATGATATTCAAGTGGTCGAGATGGATCATATGCGCAAACGCATTGCCGAGCATATGGTTTTGAGTAAACGCACTGCTGCACATGTTACCTCGGTTGCCGAATGTGATGTTTCACGGATTGTCGCTTTTAGGGAAAGATATAAAAATCGCTTTTCTGAACAAGAAGGCGTAAAGTTGACTTATACCGCCTTTTTTGTGGTGGCAGTTGCCAAGACATTAAAGGAATTTCCTTTGATGAATAGTTCTGTGCAGGAAGATAAAATCTTGCAAAAGAAAAAAATCAATATCGGTATTGCCGTGGGTATGGAAAAGGGACTGATTGTGCCGGTTATCAAGGGTGCTGATCAGCTGAACCTTATTGGTGCACAGAAACGTTTGTCAGAGTTGGCTGCCAACGCCAGAAATAAAAAGCTGTTGCCGGAAGATGTTCAGGGAGGCACTTTTTCTATCACGAATATCGGTACCTTTGGAAATCTGTGGGGAACACCGATCATTAATCAACCCCAGGTGGCAATTCTGGGCACCGGAGCCATAAAAAAGCGTCCTATTGTTGTTGATGATATGATCGCTATTCGATCCATGTTGTATTTGAGCTTGACTTATGACCATCGTATTATAGACGGTTTGTATGCAGGCTCTTTTTTGCAAAGAGTTGTACAATTATTGGAAAATTACGAGCCCGAATCGCTGTAAATCAAACTGTGGAAATTATAGAGGTAGATATGGCAGACAAATATGATCTAGTGGTTATCGGTTCAGGTCCCGGTGGGTATGTCGCAGCCATCCGAGCCGCACAAATGGGAATGAAAACAGCATGTGTCGAGCGCGCAGAAATGGGGGGTATCTGTTTGAACTGGGGATGCATCCCAACCAAAGCCCTGTTACATAGCGCATCTCTTTATCATGAAATGCAACGGGCTGGTGATTTTGGAATTCATGCCGAAAATATCGAGGTCGACCTGACGAAAATGGTCAAACATAGCCGCTCCACTGCTAATCGACTTTCTAAAGGCATTGAGTATCTCTTTAAAAAGAATAAAATCGATTCCTATATCGGACAGGGAGAAATCGCTGAGAAAGGAAAGGTCAAGGTCAAAGATTCTGATGGTAAATCTCAAACCCTGAGTACCAAAAATATTTTGATTGCAACAGGGGCACGACCCCGTGAGATCCCCGGGCTTGAGTTCGACGGTAAACAAATTATTACCAGCAAAGAGGCCATGATCCTCGAAAAAAAACCTGACCATCTAATCGTGATTGGCGCCGGGGCCATTGGTGTGGAATTTGCCTATTTTTATTCCACTATCGGTGTCAAGGTTACTCTGATCGAAATGATGGATCAGATATTGCCCATCGAAGATCCTGAAGTGGCTCAGACTGTACAAAATTCATTTAAAAAACAAGGGATCAAGGTCCTGACTTTTACCAAAGTGAAAAAAGTCGACAAGAGCAAAAATGGCGTGTCCGTAACCGTCTCCACTGATGACAAGACGGAAACCATACAAGGCGACGTCACTCTCGTGGCTATTGGCGTGGCTGGCAATGTTGAGAACCTGGGCCTCGAAAATCTGGGTGTTAAGGTCGATCGAGGTGTGATACGCGTTGACAAGACGACCTATGAAACAAATGTCAAAGGCATCTATGCGATCGGAGATGTCATCGGCCCTCCATGGTTGGCTCACGTCGCTTCCCAGGAAGGCATCCATGCAGTGGAAAATATGGCTGGCCATCAGCCTCAACCGATCGATTACGATTTCATTCCCGGGTGTACCTACTGCCAACCTCAGGTAGCCAGCATGGGATTGACCGAAAAAGAAGCAGAAAAGCGCGGATATGATATCAAAGTTGGTAAATTTCCCTTTAGACCCAATGGTAAATCATTAGCTATGGGACATACAGACGGTTTTGTCAAACTCGTTTTTGATGCCAAATACGGCGAACTCTTGGGTGCCCATATTGTCGGTTCCGAAGCCACTGAAATGGTGGCGGAACTCGGTTTGGCTAAAACTTTGGAGACAACAGCTGATGAAATCATCAATACGATTCATGCCCATCCCACGGTAAGCGAAACGATCAAAGAAGCAGCCGAAGCCGCCTTTGGTAAAGCCATTCATATATAAACGGACTCGAACAAGGTGTAGCCGCAAACGAAGCTAGTGGATCATCGTTTGCGGCTTTTTTTGGGAACTGTAAAATCGCTTTGCGGTTGTAAAAAAAAATACTAAATTAAAGATTCTGGAATCAAACTGTACGAACAGAATGTGGATAACTTGATAAGAAATAATGTCGATCGATCAGTAAATTTGGGTGCCTATGACAACTCTTGAACACAAAGACGTGCTCGATAAAGGCTTTGTAAAGTTGGTGGATTTTATGGGGGGCGATCTCGCTGTCGTCCAATCCGCACGCGTGTCCTTTGGAAAAGGAGTCACAGACAGGTTACGGGATAAAAAATTGATTCATTTTCTGTTAGCCAATCATCATGAAACTCCCTTTGAACATTCTGTTTTCAAGTTTCATGTAAAATGCCCGATCTTTGTAGCCAGACAATGGTTTCGACACCGTATCTCCAGCTATAATGAAATTTCCGGTCGCTATACACGTATGAAAGAAGAGTTCTGTCTGCCCAAATACTTGCGCGCTCAAAAAGCGCGAAATTACAAGTTTGTAAATCTTGATGATCATGACAATCAGCAACTTTTGGAGAAAATAGAATCGTTTTACCAACAAGCATTCGAGTTATATAAAGAGCTGTTGAACAGGGGAGTGGCTAAAGAACATGCTCGTATTGTTTTGCCCCTCTCTCTTTATACTCAATTTTATTGGACGATCAATGCTCGTTCGTTGATCAATTTTCTAAACCTGCGACTTGATGAACATGCTCAACTCGAGATTCGCGAATATGCTATTGCAATAGCCGAAATGTTCAGACAAAAAATGCCATGGACATATGAAGCATTCGAAATATTTGTCGTTCGTGGTGAAAAATGGACGGAAGACTAGTGGCTGAAACGACTTTACAACGACGGCCCCATTGGCTCAAGGTGCGACTCTCCGGAGGCACCGAGTTTTACAACGTTAGAGACCTTGTCAAGGGTAACCGCTTACATACCGTATGTGAAAGTGCTCACTGCCCAAATCTGGGTGAATGCTGGCGTCGCAAAACCGCAACCTTTATGATCATGGGAGACCAATGCAGCCGCAATTGCCGTTTTTGCGCCGTTGAACACGGCGAGTTATCCTCCTTGGATCCGCTTGAACCTCAACGCGTGGCAGAGGCTGTCAGAGAATTGGGCTTGAAATATGCCGTGATTACTTCGGTCACACGCGATGACCTGAGTGATGGAGGCGCTGCCCATTTTGCAGCCACAATTAATGCGATCAAAAAGTTGGTTCACCATTGTAAAATAGAAGTATTGATCCCTGATTTTAAAGGCAATCCACAGGATCTCGATGTTGTCATCGATGCTCAACCGCATGTACTGAATCATAATATTGAAACTGTCAGATCTCTCTACAACGTTGTTAGGCCCCAAGCCGATTATCAACGCTCTTTGGATCTATTGCGATATGCAAAGAAAAAAGGGTGTACGACTAAATCCGGCATCATGCTCGGTCTTGGCGAGAATGAGTCAAAAATTATTGAAACTATGAAAGATTTGCATTCTGCTGGGTGCAATATTTTGACTCTTGGACAATATCTTCAACCTTCCAGGAAGCATCTGCCTGTACAAAGATTTGTCACCCCTGAGGAATTTGATCGGTTCAGGCAAAAAGGATTGGAAATGGGATTCGATGCTGTACAATCAGGACCTTTGGTAAGGAGTTCATACCATGCCGATGAACAATATGTCGAAAAAAACAAAACTAAAAAGCATAAATGATTCACGCGCCGTCACTCAACTCATCGCACAGCCTAAAGATGCCAATACGATCGGGTCTGTCTTTGGGGGAACTATTATGTATTGGATGGATATGACCGCCGCTATCTGTGCGCGTCGGCATTCTAATTTGCGGGTTGCCACTGTTAATGTAAAGGATGTTCAATTTAAAGAACCCATCAAGGTCGGTCAGGTCGTGAATGTAATCGCAGAGATTGAAAAAACGGTTCGGACGTCTATGGCGGTCAAGGTTGTGGTACATTTGGAAGATACAACCAAAAAAATTATTAAATTAGCTGCGATGGCGCAGTTTTTAATTGTTGGATTGGATGATTCCGGCAAGCCCAATGCCGTTCCGGCTATTTCCGGGAAACTGGATACGTCTCATTCGGTTGGTTAAACCAATCCCTTTGCTGGCAACCAGCCCTAAACCTATAAATGGAAAATGTCAATTATACAAAAAGAAAAAAAATCAAAACGCCTTGTTCATGGAATACGCAGGCTGTCTCAGCGTTTGGCGTCGATGATCGATTATGATCGGATCCTGGAACACCTGTGCACAGATTTAAAAGCCCTATTACATACCAACAGAATCCTTGTCTTGAAAACCACTGCTACTGGGAAAAAATTTTCCCCTATCCATGCCTGTGGATTTACTGAATCTTTTGCTTTGGATTCCCGCTTGCTCAAGATTCCTCCTTTACAGACTCTGTTTCTGGAGCGTGAAATCACCTTTTTTAAGCTCGATTTTATGGATCTTGGCTCTTTTATAGGGCCCGGTCAGCTCGAGTTCCGCCTTGATTTGGCTCTTAAACTTTTTCGGCGTAATCGTTGCATGGGTTTTGTATTGCTGGAGCTGGATAATCCTGACCAGAATCTCGATCACCTTAAAAAAGCTTTTGACGAATTGGGTGAGAGAACCGGTACTGCCCTGCGGCATGCACGTTTGTTACAACTCTATCAACGATCAGCCAGAGAAAAGGAGCTCTTACTTGAACTGGGCCGTAAAATAAGCTCTATTTTACATCTTGATGAACTGTTGGAATTTATTATCGACGAGTTACGCAGAGTCGTTCATTATGACAAGGCTGCTATATTTTTGCTCAGCGACCGGAACCGGCAAATCTCCCGCCTTACCCGACGCGGGCCCTCACCATTATTCGATGAATCCGAATTTATCAAAAAAGGCGAAGGACTTGCCGGATGGGTATTAAAAGTCCAAAAACCGGTCATTGTCCGCGATGTACACAAAGATCCAAGATATTTTCCTCTTTACCTTGATTCAAAATCAGAAATGGACGTCCCCATTATTCACAAAAACAAGATTCTGGGTGTCTTTAATCTGGAGAGCAATACCGAAAACGGGTTTAGCAAAAGGGATATGCATCTGGTGCAGGTCCTGGCCAGCCATGCTGCGGTTGCAATAGAAAACGCCCGCCTGTATGAAGAATTTGCGGAAAAACGAGAGATCGAAAAAGAACTGCGGACGGCAAAGCGATTCCAAAAAGCACTTCTTCCCAGTTCTATGCCCAGAGTACCTGGATATGATTTTGCTGCCATTAACATCCCCAGCCGTACCATCGGAGGCGATCTGTTTGATTTTATTTCATTTTCCGACGGTCGAATCGGTGTGGCCATAGGCGATGTATCCGGAAAAGGTACACCGGGCGCTATTCTTATGGCAACGTTGTTTTCAATGTATCGTGGTCTGGTGCGAATGGGAATGCCTATCGATCATATGATGTTTGATTTGAATAACCAGATCAAGAAAAGAATATCTTCGTCGAGTTTTATTACCTTTTTTTATGGGGAACTTTTTCCTCTGACCGGCGAGTTTATTTATTGTAATGCCGGACATTGCCCTCCTAGTCTTTTGCATCTGAATGGCCAGGTCGAAAAGCTGGAAATGGGGGGAACTGTTCTGGGGTTTGTCGAAAATATGAGTTATGAAATCGGTAAAACACATATTAACCAAGGTGATTTATTGGTTCTG
>CAYNUX010000079.1:0-12209 GCA_964400115.1 uncultured Cytophagia bacterium | reverse complement strand
ATCAGACTTTGTTTATATTGAATTTAATGCATGTATATGGTAAAGATGGGTTAAATTTTATTCGCTCAAAGAGCGATTTTTTTTGTCCCTATTGATTTGCCCGGGCTGTGTTTTGGCCGGACACTGCATTGTTAGGTGATTTTTAATTTGACTCGGTTTCAGAATATGTTATATTAAAATATGCCAAAACATCCATTGTGTCTAACATCATTTGCGAGCAAGAGAAAGCAGCTGCTCCTTTCACGGGTGAAAAAGATTCGGTTTCTGGTTCTGGTTTTGCTATTGGGCATCTGCTCAGGTTTGAGAGCCGCTCCTTACGAACCGCACTCCGGAGATCCGTTTTTGGAAAAATGGCGATGGAGCCGTTTCCCTCACCTTGCAGGCAAAGGCGTCCGAATGCTGGCTGAAGATGCATATGGGGATATGTGGTTTGTGATCAACGACGGCGTGACACGTTATGATGGACGTCATTGGCAATCATTTGCCCTTGAAAATGGGCTTCCTGAAAGTCACATTCATTCCATTGCAGCAGGGCAGCATGGCGAGATCTTTATTAGCACGGCCAGCACGGTAACCCAATACCATAAGGGTGAATGGACGATTCTGTTCGAATCGCCCCTGGATCAGATATGGAATTTTGATCATTTAACTGTCACACGGGATGGCTCCATATGGATAACCTGTGAACCCGGATTGCTTTGTTTGCGAAATCAAACAAAAATTCTCTATACGACTGCAAAACGGCAAGACTCTCTTCAAGAATTTCTTCCTTTTGTTCACTATAAAATACTCCCCGAATCATTGACCACTCTGTATCCGTTTGAGCCCGGTTATATTCTCGAAGATGACCAGGAACGACTCTGGTTTCCACTATCTGCAGATCGGGTGGTATGTTGGGATCGCACTGAAACCGATATTTCAAAGCCGGAATGGTATATTTATGACCAGGAATCTGGCTTGAAATCATTTGATTTTACAGATGCCAAAATGTACCAGTCTTCTGACGGCCGCATTTGGATGATCACGAATGATAATACCGGAATTCATGTATTTGACCAAAAAAGCTGGCAGATTATCGATCTTGTCAAAATTGGCAGCAATAATTTGCACTTGTCATTTATAGAAACCTCTGACGGCACAATCATGATAGGGGGAGCACGTACTGTAAATGTCTTACGAGATACCGAGTGGCGTTATTATGAAGCGCCGGTGGCGCCAATCCCCAGCGATCGCGTACTCTTGTACCTGGATCATAATAGTTACTTGTGGGTCACTGCACGTGCAGGCGAGGTCTTGAGACTGGATATGAATGACCAACAATGGATGTCTTTTAAAAATCTCAATTATCAGTGTGAAACCGAGAATGGCGTCAAATGGTTTTTGGATATTCATGGCCATGCGGTTTCGTTCGATGGTCAAAGCTGGAAAAATTATGGGCCGGCCGAAGGAATGATGGAATTTCCTAACGGACTGATTTATACACCTCAGGCGGGGCTGTGGGCAGCGGGAACACATCAGGAACAGGCTGCCATTGCTCGCTTTGAGCAGGGTCGCTGGAACATTCAATGTCATCCTGAACTGGGATATGGAATCGATCCGAGAAATATTGTCAGCGACAGGAATGGCAGGGTATATTTTGGCTCTTTTAGCTGGTTTCGAAAGGATCGGGAAAAATATACCGGAGGAATAATACAGTATGATCCGGCCATGGGGGATGCCGATGATCCCTCTGCCTGGTTGGCATTGAATCCACCCGATGTACCGGCGACACCTTATGGATTTGCGCGGGCAAAGAATGACATCTTGTGGTTTGCGACTACGGGTGGATTAGAGTATTGGGATGGAGAATTGCATGGACAATATTATGGTTTTCCCCTGTCCAAAATTATGCAAGCACTCGATATTGGGTCTGACGGTTCTATTTGGGTCGGCTCGAGACATTATGGATTGACCCGTGTCAAGGGCGCAGAGAGCGAACATTATACGCTCAAAGACGGACTTGCAGACAATAGTGTTCAGGATATTCTGTGTGCCAGAGATTCTTCTGTATGGGTTGCGACGTTGAATGGCATCAGCCGCTTTGATGGCCAAAAATTTATCACTTTTGCATTGCATCCGGATATCAAAATTCGGGCCAATGGGGGCTTATTGCACGAAGACAGTGAGGGCGCTATATGGGTCAGTATGGCTTCCCTGACCTGGTACAGGCGTGGATATCCCGGATATCCACGAGATGCCGAAAAATTTTCACACTTTCAGACCATACGCTACCTGCCTGATAACCAGCCACCAGAGACCCAAATAAAAGTCTTTAATGAAAAGATCAGCCAGCCCGGGAATGCTTTGTTCTCCTGGCATGGAAATGATTTTATGGAAAGCATCCAACCTTCGGAACTGGAATACTCGTTTCGCATCGATGATCACAAATGGTCTGAATTCTCTAAAGAGACCTTTTATACCTTTTTACAATTGCCGACCGGTCATCATACGCTTTGGGTACGCGCGCGGGATAAAGATCTGAATATCGATCCGACTCCGGCCGGGGCTAAATTTTATGTGGTTCCACCGATCTGGCAACAATGGTGGTTTATTCTCTCTATTGTCGCGATTGTCACCTTGATTGTCATTTATGAGATTCGAATTATCAAACGTAATCACAAGATTCATGAACTTGATCTATTGCGATTGAACATTTTTACGAATATTTCTCATGAGCTGCGTACGCCTTTGACCTTGATTCTGGGTCCGCTGGAAAAAATTATTACATCCGGAAAGGGCAGGAAAGAGCAATTCGAGCTCATGTACAGAAATGCCCAGCGACTTTTGCATCTGGTCAATCAGACTCTGGATTTACAAAAGATCGAGTACAAAGCTCTGGAACTGAATCCTGTCCAGGGTGATGTGGTCTTGTTTATGCGCCATTTATTTTACAGTTTCAAGCCTTATGCTGATGAAAAAAAGATCGAGTACCGATTCAATCCCGACCTGCCCAAGCTGGTCATTGATTTCGATCCGGATAAATTGGAAAAAATTGTTTTCAATCTCTTGTCCAACGCCTTTAAATTCACGCCTGTTCATGGTTCTGTTGATCTTTTAGTGGGGATCGTGCATAAAGATCCAAAAGAAGATCAAGATGACTCGCCCACAGAATGGCTACAGGTCAAGGTCAGGGATAGCGGCATAGGTATAGCTGAAAAAGATCTGGATTCCATTTTTGACCGATATTTTCAGGTTTCTATAAAGAATGATAGTCATCTTTCTGGCTCTGGGATCGGATTGACACTTGTCAAGGAAATGGTATCTTTACATAGAGGAACGATTTCTGTGACCAGCAAAAAAGGCCAGGGCACTGAATTTACAATACAATTGCCTTTGTCAGATAATGAGGAAATACCAGAGAGCACTGGTTTTGCCTGTGATTTAGAAATGAATGAACAGGCAGGGAGAGAGGAGAATCACGCAAAACTGTTGGTTTTGGTCATCGAAGATGACCCGGATATGCGGCTCTATTTCAGGCAAGAGCTGGGAGATTCATTTAATGTCCAGGTGGCGGCTGACGGAGAGCAAGGAATGGCCATGGCTGTTAACCTGGTTCCGGATATTATCATCAGTGACCTCATGATGCCTAAAAAAGACGGCCTGATTTTGTGCGAGGAACTCAAAGAAAATGAATTGACCAGCCATATTCCGATTATCATGATTACTGCACGGCATTCAGAGAATGCAAAGCTGAAGGCTCTGCAAGCCCGGGTAGATGCGTACCTGACCAAACCGTTTAATATGGCAGAGCTATTCACTCGTATCGAAAATCTTTATGAGATCCGTAAACAGCTTCAACAAAAATTTGTTCATGAATTGATCGTGGCACAAGATCGGGGTCAGAATTTGAATCCCGATGACCATTTTCTTAGCAGGGTGATCCAATGTATCCAAGACCATTTGTCAGAATCGGAGCTCAATATTCAGGTTTTATGCAAGGAATTGCATGTAAGTCGAATGCAGCTTTTTCGTAAGGTAAAGAGTCTGACCGACAAGACGCCCAATCGATTTATCCGCCAGATTCGCATGCAAAAGGCCGCACAATACCTCCTGACCTCAGACATGAACATCAGCGAGATCACCTTTGCTGTGGGTTTCAACGACCTGCACCATTTTCGCAAAGTCTTTCAGGATCATTTTGGAAAGCTTCCGTCTGATTTTAAAAAGAGTCAGGCTCTGAGTTGACGACTGTTACCTTTACCCACCTTTTTTGATACGATTATCCAGTGTTTATATGATCCAGAATGACTTAATTGATATTGCTCACGTGCGCAGAAACGGGTAACCGAACTATGGATACCGAGATTTGACCATGAGCATAATCGATATAAATTGTAATGCAAAGACGGAATAAACTACAGGAGGAATCTGGAATGATCTAAAGACTAGAATTTTCGCAAATTAATTAACAAGGAATTCATTTGGAGGAGATTATGAGAGAACGCATTTTTAAAGGTATACTGGTTATGCTGATCCTTCCTGCGTTTTTGTTTGCAGCAACCACAGGCAAGATTGCAGGAACGGTGACCGATGCCCAAACAGGCGAGAATTTGCCGGGCGTGAACGTTATCATCGAGGGCACGACCATGGGCGCGGCAACGGATCTGAATGGAAATTATTTTATCCTCAATGTGCCGCCCGGTACATATACGATTAAAGCCAGCCTGATTGGCTATACTGTGGTAAGCACACCTCAAGTGAGGGTCGCTATCGATCGTACATCCACTGTTGACTTTAACATCCAGCAAACCACCATTGAGGGCCAGGAGGTGACTATTGTGGCTGAACGCCCCAAAATCAAGGCGGATGTGGCCAATTCCCAGCAAAACTTTAGTAGCGAGGATGTGGCAGCCATTCCTTCCTCCCCGGATGTACGTGATTTAATCGCGACTTCTGTTGGTGTAGGCCGTGATGCCTATGGATTTTTGAATATGCGCGGTGGTGCCATCGATGAGGTCGGCGTATATGTCGATGGCTTTAACAACAATGATGCCCGTCTGGGTTGGGCGCAAGTCAATGTCCCCAAAAGTTCGATCCAGGAAATACAGATCCTTAAAGGCGGATTCAATGCCGAATACGGACGTGTGCGATCCGGTGTGATTAACATGATCACCAAAGAAGGAGGATCTGACTATAGTTTCAGCATCGATACACGGATGAGTCCGGGTGCCAAGAAGCATTTCGGTTCCAATATTTTCAGTGCCGATAATTACTGGTGGGTCGGCCGGTATCTCTCTCTCGACCCGACCGGCGATAGAAACAATGACGGCAATCCCGATTTTGAAGGATGGCGTCAGGTGATTGCAAATGCCAATAACGAGTTCAAATTCGACACTCCCGGAATCGGCAGCCAAACCATTACAAACCCAGAGGATGCCTTGGCGGTCTGGAAACATCAACATCCTCAACATGAGTATGGCGACAATCCGGACACATTTTTAGATGGCTCTTTTTCAGGTCCCGTGCCGTTTACCAATGGCAAAACCACCTTTCTGCTGAACGGCTATATCGATCAGGCCTATTATTTCCGGCCGTTTGTACGTGACCACTCTAAAGATTGGAAGACCGGTTTAAAGCTGACCCATCGATTGTCAAGTGACATGACCCTCCGCTTGAATGCCAATTATAACGAGATCAAAGGCGTTTCACCGGGATTCATTCGTAACGCCCCGGCTCGCAACGATATGCCGGATCCGCGTTCCTGGGTAAGCGGTCACTATATCCGACAGCAACAGTTGGCCTCCAGCAGTATGGATGGCAACAGTATGTACTCGTTTGATTCTATCTATAAAAAGACCAACCTTTATCAGGCTGACTTTGGCCTCAATTTCACTCATGTGTTGAACAATGCTTCCTTTTACGAATTCAAGATGCAATATGACAACACACATTCATTGGCTTCTCCGGGAGATATGGCAAATCTTGAACAAGTCGTGACTACAGTCGGCGATATTCAACTCAATGAGATGCCCAATAATTTTTACGGAATTCCCACCCCTGATATGTTGGGTATTCATCGTCTGGCCGAAGATAATGGCCGTCGCGATAACAGTACCTACAAAACGTTTCAGACCGATTTCGATTATACCAATCAGATCAATTATTTTAACCAGATCAAAGCTGGCGCAGGACTCATCGTCAGTAATCAGGATCTGATGTATGGTATCGATTTGTGGCGAAACAATCCTGACCTTCGGTACCTGCGATGGGTGAATCGAGAGTTTACATTCTATGAAGCAGAATTTTATATTCAGGATAAAATCGAGTTTGAAGGCATGGTCATGAACATTGGCCTGCGAGGTGATTATTTCAAAACTGATGAACCCCTGTTTACGGATCGGTTCAGCAAATACTATTCGCGGGATCTCAATTACGATAGCCTCTATGCCGCTCCCACGGTAGAGCCAGATGCCAAATTTGAGTTGAGCCCCAGATTGGGTATCGCACATCCGATCAGTGAAAACAGCAAACTCTATTTCAATTACGGCTATTTCTATCAACGGCCTGAAGTGTATGAAATTAGTCACAATTTTCAACGCAGACGAAATCGGTCCACGACTTTAAGCAATTCCGGTCTTTTGTTCCGCAAAACCATTGCTTATGAATTGGGATATGAACAAAATGTAGCTGGCTGGATCGATGTCACCATCAGCGGGTATTATCGGGATGTGACTCGTAATATCGCCAATGTGAACTATAGAGGAAATGACCCGAATTATGGCACGATAGGATATAGCCGTCCTGAAAACAACGGATATCAGGATGTCAAGGGTATCGAGCTGGTCATCGATTTTCCCTATAATAAATATATCAAGGGTTTTGTCAACTATAACTATATGCTCGCCTCTAGCGGACGCTATGGGTTTTCGACCATCTATCAGGATCCCAATGCTCAGGATCAGCGGGTAAGTGCCAATATCAGTGAGGCAAAAGCTCGTCCTGTCTTAAAGACAAATGTCAAATTCGTCTATCCGCAATATGAGGGCAACTCTTTGTTGGGCAAAATCTTTTCCGATGCTGCTCTTACCACATTTTTTAGATGGCAGTCGGGTGCCTGGCTGACGTATCACTCTGAATTCTATCCCGGTCTGGAAGATAACAACGTCCAGTGGAAATCGACTTATAATCTCGACCTTGAGATCAGTAAAGGATTCAACATACTGGGCCAAACTTATATACAGGCGTACGTTCAGGTGCAGAATGCCTTCAATTCCAAATTCCTGTATCCCGAAAACGGATTGGGCTGGACGGGCGGAGGACTCAATGTTCTCAATCGTAGTGTCTACCTCGACCTCGTGGCTGAAGAAGGTGTCGATCCAGGAACTCACGAAGGTAATGAAAAAGTCGAAGAATATCTCGATCAGGGGATGTATTGGAACCTTTTCAATCAACCCCGCGATATTTGGTTTGGATTGCGTATCAGCCTCGACTAAGCCATTATCCAGGATTTGTTTGTAGACAGGAATTAAAAAGGAGTTCGATATGAATAGAGTCGCAAAGCTAACTGGCATTCTTTTTCTCTTATTCCAATGGTCGCTGGCTGTTGCACAAGCGCCGCGCCCAGGAATAGGGGGAGATGTCTCGGAAGATGAATCGACCAACATCGGACGATTCAGAATTACCCTCGGGCGTTCATCTATGACCGGTAGCGCAATCCTTAAAGACCGGGATACTCATTATATCACGTTTCACGGTAATGATGATCCTGGCCGTCAGGCTGTAAGTTTCTATACCCGCTCCAGCTTGCTCGGGTTTGGGGCTACAAATTGGACTGCCCCGGATGGTACTGCTTATGATCAGGTTGTCTGGCCTAAAGTCAATAATGTAACCACTCAGCTCTATACCAAATACCCCTTTTATACTCTGACAGTGAATGGGCAGGATCGATCTGTGTCGCCTTATTATGATGAGGTTCAGCCAGATTTGATTTCCGATCAATTGATCGTCCAGACTTTTGAGACCGATATGGGCTTGAATGTGACTGCCAAAGCCTATGTCTGGGCAGAACCCGGCTATGATGATTTTGCGATTTTGCATTACCAGATCGTTAATAATGGATCTGATTTGCAGGATTTTATCATCTCTCAATTTCAAGGCGGGCAACCCGGTGGTGAAAATTCTCGTCACGATCCGGGAGTGGAATCCCACTTTTGTAACTTTTATGGTGGAGATCCAGAAGATAGCTTGAAAATCTGGTACTGGTTTGATGGGGATGATCCCAAAAATAGCAAGGACGATGAAGGCAATCCCCATACCGACACCGGAGAGTTTCTTTCTCCCGAATATTGGGGCTGGGGATTGATGCATGCGGACAAGAGTCCGTCGGATCATAGCAATGATATTGCCAACCAACCGACCACTGCATACCGTACAGCACGTGAGATTCTCGGCGGTATCGAAGACGGACCTTTTTACACCTTTGCCACATCTGAAATTTTTCCTCCCTATATCGATCCTGATTCCGGATATGATCCTTTTCAGAATCATGACTGGGTCGGTGGCATGACTATCGGACCGTATGATGTGTTTCCTGCCGGAGATACCCTGAATGTGGTCTTTTTTACGGGTTTTGCCGCCCCCACCATCCCGGAAGCTCAGGATATGGGTGCCCAGTGGCTGAATGGTGAAATCTCCAAGGAAGAAAAAAATAGCTGGCTCCGCAGCTCCCGCGATGAATTGTTTGGCTTTATGTCCAAAGCCATCGATGTCTGGGAAAATGATTTGCAGCTTCCCCCGGGTGATGCCCCTGCTCATCCCGGTGAAGTGACATTGACATCTGGCGGTGGCGAGGCCACCATCGAATGGTCGACTGTCCCCGGAAATGTGAGCTATGATCTCTATCGGGCCACAGTTGATGAAGAATTGCTCGGCGGCGGTAGTGTACGCCTTCGTTACATCTATTCTCCCATTGCTACGGATCTTGCCGAGACCAACTATACGGATGCGGGATTGAATCGTGGTGAAACCTACTATTATTTTGTAGTAACCAAAGGTGCAGATGGCCTTGAAAGCAGTCAATATTATCTGCGTAACACCAACGGAGCCACGATCTTTGCTCCGTCTACAGATGATATGGAAACCATTCGGGTCGTCCCCAATCCCTACAATATCAGTAAACCTGCTTTTGCCGAGCAGGATCGTATCGTTTTTGCCGGACTGCCCGGACCCTGTAAAATCAAAATTTTTACCCAAAGCGGCGATCTTGTTGCGGAAATCGATCACCCCTATGAACGCGGTATCGCGGGATGGGACCAAATCAGTGGTTTTGACCAGTTGATCAAAAGCGGTATCTATATCTATTATGTTGAAAGCACTGAAGGTTTGGGCGAAAAGATCGGTAAATTTGTCGTTATCCGCTAATCGTTTTGGGTTTAAACAACAAGGAGTCAACTATGAATAGATGGCTGAAATTAATAAAGATCGCCGGGATTTTATTTCTATTAATTCCGAGCTGTCTCCTGGCACAAGTACAGGAACAGCCCGATTATAAAAACTTTAAAAAAGTGGCACAAACCGGTTTTCAGTTTTTGAAAATCGCGGTTGATGCCCGTTCCTCATCTATGGGTAATATCGGTGTTACTCATTCAGGGGCTGCATCGAACATGTTTGTCAACCCTGCCGGTATTGGTCATGTGAGCTCAAAATCTGTTTTTGTCGGATACACAGGCTGGATAGCTGATATGAGCAAACAAGCCGTGGGGTTTGCCATGAACCTCAACGAATTTGGGGTCATCGGGGTCAGCGGTACCAATATGGGACTGGGTGACATTCAGGGAACCACGGTTGACGATAACCCGCTTGGCTATGTGGATACTGAAATGCTGGACGTGGCTGAATGGGCAATTGGCGTGACCTATGCCAAACAGCTTTCCAATAAATTCACCATCGGTGGTACGGTCAAAAATGCTTATCAGAATCTGCACGATGAAGCCAAATCGATCATCGGCTTTGATTTTGGTACCATCTATGAGCCAGGATGGAACGGGGTCAAGGTGGGTATGGTGGTTCGGAATTTCTCGGGCGAATTTCAATTCATCCAGGAAACCCTGACTCTGCCCACGGTCTTTAGTGTCGGTTTTTCTGGCGATATGATTCAGTTTCTGGGCTCAGAGTCGGAACAGGTTCAATGGATCGTTGCCCTGGAAATGAATAATCCTCGCGACTATTCCGAGCGCGTACACTTTGGCACAGAATTCGTTCTCAATAATCTTATCTCTGTTCGGGGTGGCTATAAATTCAATTACGACCAAGAGGGTTTGACCCTCGGTGCTGGCGTTCAGTACAATTTACTCCGCCTGGATTATTCCTATAATCATTTTGGTGAGATTTTTGGTTCTGTAAACCAGTTCTCTGCCTCGTTTAATTTCTAAACACTCTGAATACACTGACACAATCCCCCGGATTCTGATGATCGGAATTCCGGGGGATTGGTCTTATATGCGAGAATACCGCGTTTAACGCTACCTAACGATATCGGGACCCTAGTGAATCGATTATTCATATTTTATTCAGCATTGCTTCTTTCTTGCAGCCTGCTGTTCGCCAAACAAGAGCCGGACAGGTGGCCGCAAATCACAGCCCAGCATAAACCCTGGACCTACTGGTGGTGGATGGGAAGTGCGGTGGACAAGGAAAATCTGAGTCGAAATTTAGAGCTCTATCATGATGCGGGTATTGGTGGCGTCCACATTATTCCGATTTATGGCGTCAAGGGCTATGAAGATCAATATCTGGATTACCTGTCTCCCCGGTGGGGTGAAATGCTCGATCATACCGCTTTTCAGGCCAATCGCCTCGGCATGGGTGTCGACATGACCACAGGGACGGGCTGGCCATTCGGGGGGCCACAGATCGATGCCACTGATGCGGTTCGGCAAGTACAAATAGAAAAATTCACACTGCAAGCCGGTCAGACTCTCGAGTCCCCGGTTCGTCTTTCCGACGCGCAAGCAGCAGAATACCGCGGCAAACATCCTCCTCTTATCGCTCTTGAAGCATTTTCCGTGCACGGAGAGATCAAAGATCTGATGAACGATGTGGATAAAGAGGGTTATCTCTCCTGGCAGCCCTCGGAGGGTGAGTGGACGCTTTATGCGGTTTTTAATGGCTGGTCTGGCAT
The DNA here is from genome assembly GCA_964400115.1 of uncultured Cytophagia bacterium. Lineage (GTDB taxonomy): Bacteria > Zhuqueibacterota > Zhuqueibacteria > Residuimicrobiales > Oceaniaggregativiventaceae > Oceaniaggregativivens. The sequence continues at coordinate 1,051 of CAYNUX010000079.1, read as the reverse complement.
GCAGGTCAAACGCGCAGCCCCGGGGGGAGAAGGTAATGTCATGGATTATTTTTCCCGCGAATCACTGCAAGCCTACTTGAAGCCCTTTGATGATTTTTTTGCTTCCTATAAGGGCAAACCTGTCCGGGCCTTTTATAATGATTCTTATGAAGTCAAGTCTGATTGGACGCGCGATCTTTTCGATCACTTTATACAACGCCGGGGTTATGATCTGCGTCATCATCTCCCCAGCCTGGCAGGAGAGGGTGACCCGGATAAAGTCGCCAGAATTAAAAGCGACTATCGTGAAACTATGTCCGATCTGCTCGTGGAGGTCTATACAAAAAACTGGGTCAAGTGGTGCCATGATCACAACAGCGTTGCCCGCAATCAGGCGCATGGTATGCCTGCCAATTTTATGGACTCTTATGCCTTTTCTGATATTCCCGAGACTGAAAATACACGGTTTGGCCACAAGAAACATATGGATGTCCTGGGATCAAAGTTCGCCTCTTCGGCCGCCCATCTCACGGGCAAAACCCTGACCGCTTCCGAATCATGTACCTGGCTGGGCGAGCATTTTAATGTCTCGCTTGCGGAGGTCAAAACCGAAGTGGACAAGCTGTTCTTGTCCGGTGTGAATCATATTTTTTATCATGGCATTCCCTATTCTCCGATCAGCGAACAATGGCCGGGCTGGCTTTTTTATGCCAGCACACACTTTGGTCCCACGAACACCTTTTGGTCTGATTTTGATGCCCTTAACGATTACATAGCGCGGTGTCAATCCTTTTTGCAAATGGGTGGTTCTGATAACCGAGTGCTTTTATATTTTCCCATTCATGATGTCTGGCATAACTCTGAAGGTATGCTCATACAATTTACCCAGCGCCTGGATTGGTTCAACGGCACCTCTTTTCGCACGACCGCTGAAACTCTGCAAGCACAGGGTATTGCTTTTGATTTTGTTTCAGATCGCCTCTTGCAGCAATTCGAGGTGAACCAAGGCATTCTCCGGAACGGGAAAAGCCAGTACCAGACAATCGTTATTCCGCCCTGCAGGTTTATGCCC
>CAYNUX010000078.1:0-12259 GCA_964400115.1 uncultured Cytophagia bacterium | reverse complement strand
CAATCAAAGCAATGGCTGGAGGAGAAAAATGAAGCACATGAGGTTTCAGAACAATTACATACTTTTCTGGAATATTGATGCTATCTCTTATCGTCCATGGATATTTTAAATCATATTCTTCCCATTCCAGAGTTAATTTTTTATCCAGATTACTCAATATGAAATCATGTTCCGGATAAATCAGTCGAGGGGGAAAATTTAAATTATACATAGGCACGAAAGGAACATAAGGATAGACATGTTTTTGAGGTAAGCTTTTGGTGCGAATAGCACCCAATACTCCCGATCCTGCCTGGATGTTGCTGTAATCAGCCAGACTGCTTTTTTGGCCAACGATATTTTGATTGTCGAGTGAGGTGTATTGAAAGGCAGCAAAATGGTATGCGCTAGGGGATAGCGCATGTATAACCGGTTTTATTCGTATCCAGTCCGTATCTTTTGTAAAACAACCAACATTCGGGAAATTATTTTCATCAAGACCTACCAGGGCCAGGATATCTTTATAGGTAAGATCAAAACTGTTTTTTTGCGTTAAAAATCCACGATGAAACTGTTTTGGAGAAATGCTTGTATTTAAAGACTGTACCCGATATGGAGTTTTTGATATTTGACTGGAATCAAGTGCAGTCCAGGTTTTGGTATAGATCAGGGTATCGTCTTTTGTCCCAATCAGTTGTTTTGAAGTTGCTTCGCCCATATCATAGGTAAAGAGAATCAGGTCGACCAAATACCCTGCCGCACCTTCACTCAGAGTCCAGGATATTGAAAGACCTCCGTGTGGATCATCATTTTTAGAATACTCAATTGTAAAGGGTCCGGGTATAGTCGTATTGGCCGAGATGGTTTCATTATCTGGACTATGAATCGTCAAGTGATAGGTTTCGCCAGGTTTTATTCGATCTCCTTCGAGCAGAACATTAAAATGGCAATTCGTACCGAAAATATCCGATGGTAATCTCAAATCAGGTTTTTCAAAATTCGTTTTGCCAAAGGGCATAACATGAGGTTTGAATCGATTGGACTCTGAAAATATATCAATGGTATAGTCTGCCGGGTCGAGATGAGGTATCTCTCCGGATCGGGCTTGTTCGAATGTCAATGTCCGTCCCAGAATCAGTGACTGTGCAGGTGTATCCGGATTGAGGATGCAAAACGCGGTGAGATGTGAATCATCGGGCAGATCCGGTCCCGTGATATCACGGGAGCAGGAGAGACAGCACATGCAAAGGATAAGGGCCAAAGATCTTTTTTTTACGAGCATGATTTCTCCAAAAAAAAGGTGGGCTTGCCAAAAGATTTTTAGAGCTCATCTAAATCGATGCGGTCAATTCAATACGGCGTCGATACAGTCATCATAACAATCATCATCGTCGTTATACACTTCAACCCAGGTACGTGCACTGCACGAAAATTCTGAAGCTTCAGAATCGGGTCCATCTATCTGTATCGAGTCATTCAGGCTTGCGCCAGCGCTGACATTGATATTTTTCCAGCTGCTGCCTTGATTAATCCATTGAACAGTAAGCGCGCCTCCCCATGAGCCGGTAGCATCAGTACCCGACGTGGAAAGGCTCAGGCTGTGATTGGAATTAAAGTCAAATACAGAACCATTTTGGATACGATGCACAGCAGCCCAATACGTGCCGCTTATACCGGGTACACCGGTAATCGAATCCGATTGATAGGCAGATTCAGCAAGCAATCCTCCACAGAGAAAAAGCAGGAGAATCACAAACAAAAATAGTGATTTTTTCATTTTATTTCTCCTTTTTTGTTGTTATTGGCAAGCCCGTTTATTTTTAAAGACAGGATTTTGTTTCCATTTGTTATACCGCATAGTTTACCTTTGGCATTCAAGCAAAGTCCCGGCGTTTCGAATGTTTTTTTGCAGGTAAAAGTATTATCCTGATCCCTGTGAATTTGTAGAATCTGAAATCTTACTTTTCCGGCGCGAGGATAAACGGCAATCACCCATGCATTCGAATCGAGAGACTCTAAATGCGCTGTTTCGATGAATGTCTTGTTGAGAGCTTCCTGGCTGGTCCATATTTGACCGGAAGCTATATTTGATGTGTTTTGAGGTACAGCCTTGATCGGTTTTCCGGAAATGATAAAACATACAGAGTCTTTTGGTGAGAGATGTGGCGATAGAACCGTATGGTTATCGATGATAACGGCTCCAACAAGAGTGTCAGTCGAATTACATATCCATACAAGAGAGTTTAGCCATTTATCTTTTTTTTCAAAAAGCTGCTCTCGACATTCCTGCTTTACTGATTTTGGAGGAATTAATAGAGTTTCGGTCATATGATATAGGGAATCAAGTTGATCATAAAGCTCTGCCTGATGTGAGGGAAAGCGTGCAAAAAATGATAGCAAAACATGTAATTGAAATTGCAAATACCCCGGATCAATGGTTAGTGCAAATTCTTGATCTTCCAAGAGGATATCTGCATTGGCAATAGCCAGCCTTTGGGCGCTATCTATCAATTGCTTTTGTTTATAAATTTCCAATAGTTTCCGACCCAACTCGATATGACGTGGATTCTGTTCCAGGGACTGTTGGTAGAAGGCTATAGCCGAAAGTGTATCTTTTAGAGCAAGTGCATGATCTCCCTTTAATTCAAACCAGCGAGGGCTGGTATCACAATCATGCCTTTTTTTTAATAATCCATAGAGGTACCATTCATAGAGAACTCGCCGCGCACTTCCCGAGACAGATTTGTCTATCAAAACACCCTGGCGATTGAAAACTGCATAGAGTGGAAAGCCTTCAAGTCCCAGATGACCGGCATACTTTTCTTCCTGTACGGTATGAACACCTTGCAAGGGTGTGGTTGACAGAAATGTTTTTACTTCCTGAGGGGTTGAATCAAAAGCCAGGAAAATCCAGGTAATAGGTTGATTCTGCAAGGCGTGTTGTAATCTTTTAATTGCAGGTAATTTTGCGCGAGTCAACTCGCACCAGGGTGCCCATGTGATCAAAACACAAGGGGAATTGAATTGAGCCAGCTGTACTTTGTTTCCATCGATACCAGGAAGGCAAAGCGTATCAAAGCAAGAATTCAGCCATAATGATTCTGCACCTAGCCGGATTGCGGTAATCGAATCCTGTGAAGCGCCTTTGGCAGCTCTTTCGAGAGTCATTAACGCGGAATAGCGCCAGCGACGCATGCGCAATTTTGTCATCATTGCTTGAGCAAGATCATGTTGATTTCGTTTGCAAAAGAGATCGAAAAGATCGTAGCGAATTTCTTCCGAGCATTCTGAATGAGGCCAATGATCTAAGAATCGTTTGCCGTATACCAGAAGCGAGTCGGATTTACCGAGATAGTGAAATATTTTGCATTGCAGATGCCTGATGTTTTGATCTTGGGCATTTTGTTGCAAATAACGATTCACACGTGCCAGTATTTGCATTGCATTCTGTTTTGGTTCTTTGGAATGGTTTTGGATGTATGATTGCCAGTCATTCAAGAGGGTATGGGATTTGTCCGCGTTTGAATGAGCGAACACATTCAGGTCGACCAGCAGCAAAAGGAAAAGCCATTTGCTGGAATTGATCATGTCTGCAACCTTTCGAGTGTTCAAAAATATGATAATAATATTTAAAATATTTTTGAATTTCAGTTAATATTTATAACTTTCGTTTTTTTTTTCGGTTTTCATGATTTCTCCTTGAAAAATAGTTCCTCAAGGGGCAGTTTTTCAAGGAGAAATTTTTAACGGGTTTAAAAAACGTCTCTTTTGTGTCGATAGGCAAGTGTTTACAAATGCTCTAGTTGTAATTCCGCTCGAATTCGGTTCAAGAGGATGGCAAAAATTGGCGGCTGCCTATCTCCTATCGTTTTCTCCAATAGACAATATGTTCTATGTAAAAGAGTTTCAAATTCCGTGGTCTCTGTGTGTTCCGTGGTTTTTTTATTCAAATGATCGTTCTGCTCGATGGAAACCGCAATCAGCCGGAATAAACGGAACAATCCCATCGTTATCCCAGTAAAACGGACTAAAATAGTCCTATTTAGAGACTCTATGATCAAACTGAACAGAAAAACAGAATACGGATTGCTGGCCCTGCAGTATATGGCCCGGCTGGAAAACAATGAGGTGGCGACCGTCAAAGAAATCGCCAGCCGCCACCGTATTCCCCAGTCATTGCTGGCCAAAATCCTGCAGGATCTGGCCAGACAAAAGATCATTCAATCGGTCAAAGGCGCCCGCGGCGGCTATGTCATGAACGGCAGAATCAACCAGCTGACCCTGGCGGATGTAGTCGAGGCCATCGAAGGGCCCATCAGTATCACCGACTGCCGGTCGATCGATCCCAATTGTGAAAGAATGGATGATTGTACCTTGCGCGAACGTTTTGAACCCTTGCAGCAACAGTTGCTGCAAACCTTTCGCAGCGTAAAGATACTCGATTTTGTCAATAAAGGAGATGTTTGATGCCTGAAAAATCCAATATCGAAGAACTTGCCAATCAGGAATACAAGTGGGGCTTTTCTTCGGATATCGAGACCGAATCCGCTCCCAAGGGACTCAATGAAGACGTGATCCGGTTCATATCGGCGAAAAAGGACGAGCCCGAGTTCATGACCGAGTTCCGGCTCAAAGCCTATCGCAACTGGCTCAAAATGACCGAGCCTAATTGGGCCAATGTGAAATTCAATCCCATCGATTATCAGGATATCATTTATTATGCGGCGCCGAAAAATTATAAAGACCGTCCCAAGAGCCTGGATGAAGTCGATCCTGCAATATTGGAAATGTACAAAAAGCTGGGAATTCCTCTGGAGGAACAAGAGATCCTCGCAGGAGTTGCCGTGGATGCGGTACTGGACAGTGTGTCGGTTGCAACCACGTTCAAGGAAAAACTGGAAGAGCTGGGGATCATCTTTAGTCCGTTTTCCGAAGCGGTCAGGAATCATCCGGATCTGGTACAAAAATATCTGGGCTCTGTGGTGCCGCCCGGTGACAATTTCTTTGCGGCGCTCAATGCGGCGGTCTTTAGCGACGGCTCGTTTGTCTATGTGCCGCCCGGCGTACGGTGCCCCATGGAATTGTCCACTTATTTTCGTATCAATGCCATGAACACCGGACAATTCGAGCGCACGCTGATCATCGCCGATAAGGATGCCTATGTCAGTTATCTGGAAGGGTGTACGGCGCCCATGCGCGATGAAAATCAGCTGCATGCCGCTGTGGTCGAGCTGATCGCCCACGACAATGCCCAGATCAAATATTCCACGGTGCAAAACTGGTATCCCGGCGATAAAGACGGCAAAGGCGGAATCTATAATTTCGTCACCAAACGCGGACTGGCCAAAGGCAGGAATTCCAAGATCAGCTGGACCCAGGTCGAAACCGGCTCTGCCATAACCTGGAAATATCCCAGCTGTGTACTCTTGGGCGACAATTCCGTCGGGGAATTTTATTCCGTGGCCCTGACCAACAATTACCAACAGGCCGACACCGGTACCAAGATGGTTCATATCGGCAAAAACACCAGCAGTACGATCGTGTCTAAAGGAATTTCGGCCGGTCATGGTCAGAATAGCTATCGCGGTCAGGTCAAAGTGCTCAAGGGCGCAGACAAGGCGAGGAATTTTTCCCAGTGCGATTCCATGCTCATCGGCAACGAGTGTGGCGCGCATACGTTTCCGTATATCGATGTGCAGAATCCTACAGCACATCTCGAGCATGAAGCCACCACCTCCAAGATCGGCGAGGATCAGATCTTTTATCTCAACCAGCGCGGCATTCCCACCGAAGATGCAGTGTCCATGATCGTGAACGGATTCTGTAAAGAAGTGCTGGCTGAACTGCCGATGGAGTTTGCCGTGGAAGCGCAAAAACTGCTCAGCGTCAGCTTGGAAGGCAGTGTGGGGTAGCGTCTCTGCTTTGAGTGTTGACTCTGGTGCGGTCGTTAGAATCTGCTTTTAACGCAGAGAACGCCGAGAGAGCAGAGGAACGCAGAGAAATACAGTGCGTGAGAATGAGAGAAAAGACAGCTTTAATGATTAAAAGAATGGTTCAATGGATTCCGAGGATTTTTGTTTTACAGAATGTTTTGATTTTTCTCCGCGCAGCTCTGCGTTCTCTGTCTCTCTGCGTTGAGGCTTTATAAATAAAAAAATATAATCAGTATATACAAATGGAGTATAGACATGTTAACGATCAGAGATTTGCATGCAACGGTAGAAGGCAACGAGATCCTGCGGGGGGTCGATCTGGAGGTCAAACCCGGTGAGGTGCACGCCATCATGGGCCCGAACGGCTCGGGCAAAAGCACGCTGGCCAGTGTTTTGGCCGGACGCGAAGAATATGAGGTCACCAGCGGAGAGGTGTTGTTCAACGACAAGGATCTGCTGGAGCTCGAGCCCAATGAACGGGCGTGTGAAGGCCTGTTTCTGGCGTTCCAGTATCCGGTCGAGATTCCGGGGGTCAATACCTCGTATTTTATGCGAACTGCTTTCAATAAAGTCCGCGAATATCGGGGACAGGAAACCATCGGTCCGGGTGCCTTTTTAAAGCTGGTGCGCAAAAGACTGCAGCTGGTGGATATGGACGAGTCATTCCTCAAGCGCTCGGTCAATCAGGGGTTTTCCGGCGGCGAGAAAAAACGCAATGAAATATTTCAGATGGCCGTACTCGAGCCTACGCTCGCCGTGCTGGATGAGACCGATTCCGGACTGGATATCGATGCGCTCAAGATCGTGGCCAATGGCGTCAACAAACTGCGCTCCAAAGACCGCGCCTTTGTGTTGATCACTCACTATCAGCGTCTGTTGAATTATATCGAGCCCGATTATGTGCATGTGCTCTACAAAGGACGCATCGTCAAATCCGGTGACAAGAGTCTGGCCGAGCATCTCGAAGAGAATGGTTATGACTGGGTCAGAGAAGCTGAACTGAAAACCGCATAGGGAGTGAATCGTGATGCAAGTCAATAATAATCCCGAATGGGTAGGCAAGAACCTGCAACAGTTTCAGGCCTCACTCAACGGACATTCGCGGCTTCCGCTCAACGAGGTGCGCAATACCGCGTTTGAACGGTTCCAAAAGCTGGGCCTGCCGCACCGCAAGCTGGAAGCCTGGCGTTATACCGATGTCAGCGTACTGCAAAAGGATGTGTTTTCTTTGCCCTCTGACAATGAGCCGTCCGAGGCAGACAAAAAAGAGATGGAAACCCATCTCCTCGGTGGGAATTATCAACCCCTGGTCTTTTTTAACGGACAGTATCAGGATAAACTCTCGCAGGTTGATTCCATCCCGAAAAATGCGTATATTGGGCGTCTTGCCGATGCCATGCGGGACGATCATCCGGTGGTCAAAGAGGTGTTGAATACCATCGTACGTCAGGATACCTATGTGTTTGCCGCATTGAATACGGCATTTGTCAAGGATGGGGTGTTTGTCTATTTGCCCAAAGGTACCTTGCTCGAAAAGCCGATTCAGGTGCTCTTTTACAGCAACAGTGACGAGGGTGCCATTGTTACGCATCCGCGGATATTGATCGTGGCCGAAGAAAATACTCAGGCTACCGTCGTTGAATCTTATGCCGGCCGGGGTGAGCATCGGTATTTTGTCAATCCGGTGCTGGAAGCGCAGGTCGGTGACAATGCCGTGATCGAGCATATCAAGCTGCAACACGAAGCCGGGAATGCGGTTCATATTTCCGTGCAGCAGTCACGACAAACCCGCAGCAGCAATTTTTCTACCTATTCCATGACCTTTGGTGGCGGGTTGGTGCGTAATGATATTCGCGCTGTACTCGATGGCGAGGGTGCGATCGCCACGATGAACGGCTTGTATATGCTGCGTGATAAACAACACGCCGATCACCATACCATGCTCGAGCATAGCCAACCGCATGGCAGCAGTAGGCAGTTGTACAAGGGCATTCTCGATGATGAAACCCAGGCCGTGTTCAACGGCAAGATCTATGTACACCAGATCGCCCAAAAAATCGATGCAATTCAGAACAACAAGAATTTGTTGTTATCCAAAAAGGCCCTGGTGGATACACAACCCATGCTCGAGATCTTTGCCGACGATGTGCGCTGTACGCATGGTGGCACGGTCGGACAACTGGACCGCGACGGGCTGTTTTACTTGCGCAGCCGCGGAATTGAAGAGAGCCTGGCCAGGAAAATCATGATCCAGTCCTTTGCCGGGGATGTCGTCGATCAGATTCGCGCCACAGAGGTGAGGGAACGTATGCATGGGTTTGTTGTCCACTGGCTTGAGAAAGCTTTGATGAAACAAAAAGAAACGGTGTAATGATCATGTCTGATACTGATCAGGAAAAAATGGAAATGATTCTGGACAAAGTGGTAGATGTTTTGAAAACCATCTATGATCCGGAAATTCCTGTGAATATTTATGATCTGGGATTGGTTTATGAAATCAATGCCAACGAACTCGGCGTGGTGGATATTCAGATGACCCTGACCTCGCCGGCTTGTCCGGTCGCCGAAAGTCTGCCCAGCGAAGTGGAAGACCGGGTGCAGGCCATCAAAGAGGTGACAGCCGCGAATGTCGAGATCGTCTGGGATCCGCCCTGGTCGCAGGATCTCATGTCTGAAGAAGGTCGCCTGGAGTTGGGCTTGTTTTAGGACGAGAACGAGATGATGCAAAACAAGATTCACGCAAAGCCGTCAAGCATTAATAGGAATATGAAAGTTGTGTATAGTGCCAAATTCCGAGATTATGGCGTGCTCTGTTTTACTTTGCGTGAGAACAGTTGGATAACATGATAGGAATGGATAAACCAACGAGGTGACTGTGTCGGAATTCAAGTTGTGCAGGGTACAGGATATGCAGCCCCGGAGCATGAGACGATTCGAGGTGGGTGATACCCGGGTGTTGCTGGTACGGGTCGAGAGCGATTTTCATGCCTTGGAAGATCGCTGTTCGCATGAAGAGTTTCCCTTGTCGGATGGATTCATCGATGATGAAAAGGTGATTTGTCCCATGCACGGCGCAGCATTCGACCCCTCTACCGGCGATGCCTTGACCTTGCCGGCCTATGAAGGAATCAGAACCTTTAAGGTTCTCGTTCGAGATAATGACGTTTATGTGGAAATATAATGATGACCCTTGTTGACACAACATTGGATGTCGATCTCATTCGGCGTGATTTTCCCATTCTTTTTCACCCAAAGAACGAGGGACTGGTCTATCTCGACAGCGCGGCCACGACCCAGAAACCTGCCGTGGTGATCGAGGCGATGAATGATTTTTACCGACAATATAACGCCAACACGCATCGCGGCGCGTATGATATGGCGGAACGCGCGACAAATGCCTTTGAAGGGGCACGGAGCAAAGTGGCCAAATTTATCAATGCTCCATCGAACGAGCAAATCATTTTCACGCGCGGCACCACGGAATCCATAAATCTCATCGCCTATGGCTGGGCCGACATGCATGTGAAGCAGGGCGACCGCATCGTGATCAGTGAGATGGAGCATCACAGCAATATCGTGCCGTGGCAGATGGTGGCCAAACGCCGCGGTGCCGAATTGGTCTACTGGCGCTTTGAGGATGACGGCACGTTGGATGTGAACAAATTATCAGATTTGCTCACTGAACGGACGCGGTTGCTCTCTGTGACGCAGATCTCCAACGCTCTCGGCACGATTAATCCCCTGCCGGAGATCATTGCCCTGGCACATGAAAAAGGCGTACCGGTCGCAGTCGATGGCGCCCAGGGAGTGGCGCATCAGCCCGTGGATGTCCAGGCTCTGGATGTGGATTTTTATGCCTTTTCCGGACATAAAATGGTGGGTCCCACGGGTATCGGGGTGTTGTATGCCAACAAAGAGCGTCTGAATAAAATGCGGCCCGTGATTTACGGCGGTGACATGATCGAAAGCGTCGATTATCAGGAATCCACCTGGAATGAACTGCCTTATCGATTCGAAGGGGGGACCCAGAATATCGCCGGCGCAATCGGAATGGGTGCTGCCATAGATTATCTTTCGTCCATCGGACTCGAGGTCATTCGAGAGTATGAATCCGAACTGACGCGCTATGCACTAGAGCGTTTACAGGACATCGACGATCTGCGGATTTACGGTCCACTGGAGAACCGGGGAGCTGCGATATCTTTTACGCTGGGCCAGATTCATGCTCATGACTTGGCGACCTGGCTGGATCAAAAAAAGATCGCCATTCGCTCCGGTCACCATTGTGCACAACTGGTCATGAAACGGTTTCGTGTACCAGCCACGGCACGGGCCAGTCTATATCTCTATAATACCAAACCGGACATTGACCGACTCGTCGATGCCCTACACGAGGCAAAGGAATACTTTTCAAAATGGTTCTAGACGATCTGTATCAGGAAATATTACTCGATCACTATAAAAATCCCCGCAACCGGGGGGTTCTTGAACAACCTGATGTCCATCTGGATGCCAAGAATCCGTTTTGTAGTGATGAGATCACGATCGATTTTACGTTTAAAGAGGATCGGATCAAAGATATCCGCTTCCAGGGTGAAGGATGTGTCATCAGCCAGGCCTCTGTCTCGCTGTTGACCGAATCGGTAAAGGGCAAGACCATCGAAGAGGCTCTGGATGTCGTCGAGCAATTCACCAAATTGATCAGGGGTGAGATCGATGCTCTGGATCCCGAGCTGGAAGAGCTGATGGCTATGCAAGGTGTCTCGGCTTATCCTACACGGGTAAAGTGTGCATTGCTGGCCTGGAATACCCTTAAAAAAGCATTGTCAGACGATAAAGAAAAAGGAAATGTCAACCATGCCTAACGTGATTACATTTACTGCCGAGCTGGAGATTTTCAAAACCATCAATCAGTTAAAAGATTTGGATGACCGGGTCAATGAATTTATCCGCGAACACGGGGTAAAGGCGATCCATTCGATCAGCGATACCACGACCAGCGACAATACCGGAAAGACCATGGGAATCATCAGAGTCATGGTATACGATTGATCATGTCAAAAAGATTAGTAAATTTTTTGCCGATGAGAATGGCTTTTTTTGTCCTTTTCATTGGCTTTTGTATGTGCAATAACTCTTTCCAGTCTGTCCATTACTTGTCGCTGGAAAATGAGGTGACAAAGCATTTTAGCGGTATCCTGGGTTACACCTCGATAAACAAGATTGAGGGAAAAAATGCTTTTCGTATGGAAATGAGTGATTCGTCCGACCAATATCGCGGCTATGCACATCTGGTACGCGACGATGATCAGGTATTCATGCATTTGTTCGATCCGCAAATTCCTTCCATTCCTGCTTTCAGGTTTGATCCTCCGCTGCCGGTCGGACCGTTTTCCGACAGTATTGGGGAGCAAAACTGTATCAAAAGTGTCGAGACTCGTCTGGATAGTACCCAGAGTGCTCACCGGATACAATTATGTTACTATATTGAATCCATTGATCGAATCAAAATTCCTGCTGGCGAGTTTCAGGATTGTATCCGAATGCGGGTGGATTATGTGTACCTCGATCATCCCAAACGTCCGTATCTGGAGGGTCAATATGTACAGTGTTTTGCCAGGAATGTCGGACTGGTGAGGTATTCGTTCAACGGGCAGAATGGAGAATTGCTGGAATTCCAGGAGAACAGCCGCTAACCGCCGATTCATTGTCAGCGGCTGCTCGATGTCAATTTTTCATCTCCAGAGTATCCAGTTCAGGGATATTGAATTTTTTACCCATCTTGCCAATCGAAGAGAGGTCGATATCGCCGACAATGTTAATGAGTACGGTTTCATTACCATCGATTGTAAAGACGGTCAGACCGTTGATGGTGGAATCTCCACTCATCATATAGATATTGGAATACTGGTCCTTTTCCCGAATTTTCACAAACTGATCCCATTTGTTCTTTTTTAGCTGCAAGTCGAGGTTCTCGAGCTTTTGCTTGATATTGTCCATCTTGCTTTCGTTTGATTGGAATTTATAGACTTTGATCAGTTCCAGGCCCCGCAAGAGTTTGGCCAGATCACTATCCTCGGCTTCACTCATATTCGCGACCAGCGAGAGCAGGGGATTTTTTATTTCAATTTCAGTGGTCAGTTCGCCCTCTTGCAAGTCTAAAATTTGTCCTATATCCACAAATCCGGGCAGTTTTTCAAATGCCGTGTTTTGTGCCATACCCAGGGTGGACATAAAACCGATAACGAAAAATATAATGATCCTTTTCATGATGACCCTCCATCTATCAATGGCTGTAAAGCTTTTTCAACACTTTTTTCCAGTGGATTGACCACCTCTTTGTTAAG
>CAYNUX010000077.1:7272-12294 GCA_964400115.1 uncultured Cytophagia bacterium | reverse complement strand
TGAGATAAGATTCCATTGAGATTAGATAGAACTCTTTGCAAATTATTTACGTTGCGTCTTGACGTGAGGTATTGGTTTTTACTGATCTGGGTGCCTCTTTACGCGTTCTGTCCTATCGGATAGGACACCATCTTTCCTTTTATCATGTCCTGGCTTATACGTCAGGTCGAATCCTTTTGCCAAAAAACCTATATTTGTCCAGCAAGTCAAAATGAACCCGAGAATTTAAGAGATATTGTTATGAACACGATTTCCCAACTCACGATAAACATCATTATCATGGGTGGTGTACAGGGACTCTTTTTTGCGTTTTTACTTTCCGGCCTAAGAGGTGGACGCATTGAATCTAACCGTATTCTCGTTGCTCTGTTGATGGCTGTATCCATCGGCATGTTTTCAGTCGCCGGACTGGTTCTGCAGACAGGACCAGTCCTGAGCAGGATCCTGCGTCTGTTCATGTTGATGAGCACAGGATTTATCCCCTTGCTTTATCTCTATATCAAAACCCTGGTGACACCAGAAACTGGGTTCTCGGCAAAACAGGTGTGGCATTTTTTCCCTATCCTGCTCATCATCTGTTCTGGGTTAATCTTTTGCGGACCCGAATATGATCTGGCAAATTATTTTCCAGGGGTCTCCATCGATCATGTCACCTTCACCCGGGGCATCTGGATCCTGTATGCATTGCCTTATCTGTTCTGCATCTACCGGTTGCTGAAGCATCATGCGGTTTACATGGTAGCGATCTATCGCCATACAGGAATCCTCGATCAAGAGATGCATTACAAAATGAGCGTCTATGTGTGGGTTCGGTCATTGCTCACTGCCGGTTCGATCTATTGGGTTTTTAGCCTGGTCTTTTTGTTGACTCGGGGATTTTTGAAATATAGCAACGTCATTGCTCTTTTGGTGACAGTCATCATTTATGTGCTGGGATTTCTCGGCAGCCTGAAACCGGAATTGTTCTTTAGGTTTAATTTTATGAACGATAGAAAATAACCCATAACTAATTTTTTTTAAACTTTGGAGGAGCCATGTTGACCGATTATCAGTACAAACCCCGCACTTATTTTGTCGCTGTTTTTGTGACCACTTTTTTATTGTGGTTCACAGGAGCGTACCTCAGTTTTCAAGGGTGGGGGAAAGCTTATTACATGCTGTTTCTTTTGGTTGGTTTGATCGCCCCGTTTGTGATCTCAGCGACCATGATTTTTTCTTCCGATAATGCAGAGCTCAAAAAAGATGCTTTAAATCGTATTTTCAATCCGGCGTTGATCCGGGTGAAAATGCTGCCCATCCTTGTTCTTCTGATGCCCCTGGCTGTCCTGGTTTCTATTGCCATTTCACTTCCTCTGGGCGGTTCGGTCAATCAGTATGAGCTGGCAGAAGGATTCTCGTTTTCCACAGGATTCGTTCCCGTATTGCTGTTGCTCCTGCTCGCCGCCACCTTTGAAGAACTGGGATGGCGAGGCTATGGCTTTGACAGTCTGCAAAGCCGTTACACGGTTTTTAAAGCCACGATCATTTTCAGTATCCTCTGGTCGCTCTGGCATTTGCCGTTGATTTTGGTCAAGGACTCTTATCAGTATGAAATTGTGCAGCAAAATGTGTGGTATGCGGTCAACTTTTATCTCGGCATCATCCCCCTGGGGGTTATTGTCAGCTGGATTTGTCTGAAGAATAAAAAGAGCGTACTATCGGCCATTCTTTTTCACTTTATTGTCAACATTGCGAACGAGATGTTCGACATCACTCAGACGACCAAAAGCATAGAGACCGGGGTGCTGACGATCATTGCTATAGCGATCATTGTCATGGAGAAAGAGCTTTTCTTTTCAAAATCCCATTTATCAGAAAGGATGCAGTCATGAAACGCACACCGATGTTTTATCGATTCAGACCTCTTTTCATCATTTTTGTCACCCTCATCGGAGTGATCATCAATAGCGTCTATGGTGCCGGACTATTATACGAGTTTTTTGATCCGCAAACCAATGACGCCTTCCGTGAGGTGATCATTTCCGCGATTGCTCTGGAATTCGGATGGGCAGCCTTGTTGCTCTGGGCGCTCTGGAGTCCGATCGAACGCCGTCATGTGCTGCTGTTTACCGCCATTCCCATGGTGATCGGCAATCTGTTGCACAATATTCTGGAAATGCTCAAATCCGACTCTAGCGGGGCAGCAGTGACCCTCAATTCTCTGGTCGGACTCGCCTTTGCAGGGCTCTTTATCCTGGCCTATTTTAGTGCAAATAGCACCGAATCAGGCAGCCTCTCTAGCATGAACACAAGGAGAGAAAACAAGCCGATAGAGATCAGATCTCTGTAAAGGTAATGGATTACTTTTAAAACCATGTGCTTGATATGAACGATGATAAACCACTGTTCACCCTATGGGAGAGTGCGCCACACCTCTCAAAGGAATTTTAAAAAAGGAGATTTAACCATGTTGAAAAGAGTTTGTTTATTCGCCATCGCTGTTCTCACCATGATTTCATTTGTTCATGCCGCAACGTTGACCCAGGTCATTAAAGGCCGTGTGATCGATCAGGACTCAAAGGCCGGACTCGCCGGCGCCAATGTCGTGCTTGTTGGCACCGACAGAGGAGCTGCCACAGATGTGGACGGCAATTTTCGCATCCCCCAGGTGCCGGTGGGACGCCAGTCTCTCAAGGTGATGTATATGGGATACCAATCCCGTATGATCTCGGAAATTCTTGTCGGATCTGCCAAACAAGTCGAGCTCACGATTGAGTTAGAGCAAGAAGTGTTGGAAGGAGAAGAGATTTTGGTCACCCCGACTCTTGAAAAGAGCCGTTCTCTGAACAACATGGCTGCAGTCAGTGCCCGGTCGTTCAGCGTCGAAGAGACCCAGCGCTATGCCGGCGGTTTCGATGATCCGGCCCGGCTGGCCTCAAGTTTTGCCGGTATCACCTATGGCAATGCCCAGGACAATGCCATCATCATCCGCGGCAATGCCCCCAAGGGTTTGTTGTGGCGGCTGGAAGGGATCGAAATCCCCAATCCCAACCATTTTCCGGACGGCAATGTGCTGGGCGGAGGATTGTTTACCATTTTCAGCAATCAGATGCTGGCCAATTCCGATTTTATGACCGGTGCGTTTCCGGCGGAATATGGCAATGCCTTGTCCGGTGTCTTTGACATGAATTTACGCAACGGCAACAGCGATGTGCGCGAATGGACCTTTCAGAGCGGCTTGCTTGGCATCGATTTCAGCGGTGAAGGCCCTCTGGGAGGTGACAACAATGCGTCTTATCTGTTCAATTATCGCTATTCCACATTCGGACTCTTGACCGATATGAAGGTCATTGATACCGATCAACAGCTCAATTATCAGGATCTTTCGTTTAAACTGAATGTGCCCACGCAAAATACCGGGACATTCTCCCTGTGGGGCATCGGAAGCATGGATCGTCCGATCGAAATCGAAGAACCGGACTCGAGCAAATGGGAGCACGATTGGGATCGCCTGAAATACACGGCCAAATTTCGTGTCGGCGCGATCGGGCTGAATCACAAGATTGTCCTCGATCGTTCAACCTTTCTCAACTCGACTCTGGCCATGACTGCTGAGGATGTGATCTATGATCTGTACCGGCTGGATGATGGTCTGAACCTTTATCCGAACGAATACATTGACAGTTACAACGGCCGTGTCACCTTGACCTCTACGGTGAATCATAAATTCAGTTCGCGCTTTACCGGCACCACCGGATTTGTGTGGAACAATATGTTTTATGATATGAATTTAAAATCCACAGTCAATGATGTTCCCGAAACCTATCAGACCTTTGTGGAAGAAAAAGGAAACAGTCAGCACGTTCAGGCTTTTGCGCAGGGACAATGGGCTATAACCCCCGAGCTGAAACTGAATGCCGGATTGCACTATGAGGTCTTTATGCTCAATAATAATGCGTCAATCGAGCCCCGTGTGGGTTTGAATTGGGCACTGAATCAAAACCACATGTTCAGTTTCGGGTATGGCCGGCACAGTCAGCTGGAGAATGTTCGCTATTATCTGGCCAAACGGAACACCGGACAAGGCAAAGAGATGCCGAACAAAAATCTGGATTTTACCCGGGCCGACCATTTTGTTCTCGGCTATGACATGCAGCTTTCACAAAATACCCGCTTGAAAATCGAGCCTTATTATCAGCGCTTGTTCGATGTGCCGGTACGGGCCAACGATTATTTTTCATTCATCAATCTAAAGGACGAACGGTATTTCAATGATCCTCTGGTCAATGACGGCACCGGAACGAATATGGGCATCGATTTTACACTGGAAAAATTCCTGAATAATGGCTATTATTATCTGATCACTGCTTCACTGTTCGATTCAAAATATACCGGCGGCGACGGTATCGAACGTGACAGCCGCTATAACCGCAATGTCGTGGTCAATGCCCTGTATGGCAAAGAATTTATGTTGAAAAAGAACAATATTTTGGGTGTCAATTTAAAGCTGACCTATATGGGTGGCGAACGGTCGAGTCCGGTCTTGCGTGATGCCTCCCTGGCAGCCAAGCGGGTGATCTATGATCATAGCCGGGCCTTTAGTGAATCCCTGACAGCCAGCAAATATCTTGATGTGACGGTCAGCTATCGACTCAATCATCAAAACATCAGCCATATCTTTGCCTTGCAAGTGAAAAATTTATTGTCGAGTCCGAATGATTATGGCTATATTTTTAGTTTCAAAGATAAAGACATTGTACGGGACGAGATGGTCATCGTCTTTCCCTCGATCAGTTACAAGGCCGAGTTTTAAAAGAGCCTGAACGCAGAGTCGCAGAGGAAAAAAAGGAGCACCGCAGAGAAGAGATGAAATCAAGAACCAAAAAACACGATCAGGATCGTATAGACGAGTTTCTTTCTACTTTTTTTCTCTGCGGTTTTCTGCTCCCTCGGCGGCCTCTGCGTTGAGAGAAAGAGTTGAAAAGATCAAGAGCCTGAACGCAGAGTCGCAGAGGAAAAAAAGGAGCACCGCAGAGAAGAGAT
>CAYNUX010000077.1:0-7172 GCA_964400115.1 uncultured Cytophagia bacterium | reverse complement strand
GGAAAAAGAGAGGCACGCAGAGAAGAAATGAATTCAAGAACTGAAAAACACGATCTAGATCGTATAGACGAGTTTCTATTTTTTTTTCTCTCTGTGGTTCTCTGCTCCCTCGGCGGCCTCTGCGTTGAGGGAGAGAGTTGAAAAGAAAAAGATGATTGATGATTAGCAATCATATCACTAATCAAAAGAGGAGACCATGCAAACACTGAACAAGGAACCTATCGATCGATCGACCCTGATGGAAATCATTCATTATGCCACCCTGGCGCCGTCGGGTCACAATACGCAGCCGTGGTTATTTGCCATTGACGGGAATGTCATCACGATATCTCCTGATTACAGCCGTCGCCTGCCCGTGGTGGATCCGGGTGACCACGCGCTCTTTATCAGTCTGGGATGTGCCCTGGAAAATCTGGTCATCGCAGCACGGCATTTCGGCTATCAGAGCGAGATTCGATTCGAGCTGAACGATGAACCCGAAAAGATCGATATCGAATTGAGTCCGGCAGAGGGCAATCCGGATGAGCGTCTTTTTAAGGCCATTCCGCAGCGCCAATCTACCCGCCGCAATTTTGATGGCAAGCCGGTACCTGCGGCTGATCTGCAGGCACTCGAGGCTGCGGCGCAAAAAGAGAGCGTGATGTTCAGAGTGTTTACCGAGTCGTCAGAGATCGAGCCTCTTATCGATTTTGTCAAAGAAGGCAACCGGCTGCAATTCGCTAACAAGGACTTTGTAAACGAGCTGGTCTCATGGATCCGCTTCAGCAAGTCCAAAGCCGAGTCCCTTGGAGACGGCCTTAATTCTGCCTCCATGGGTTCGCCCTGGGTGCCGCAGTGGCTGGGCAGGCTGTTTGTCAAAATGACCACACCGGAAAAAGAAGCTAAAAAATCCGCCGAGGCCATCAAAAGCTCATCAGGGCTGATGATGTTCATCGCTGAAAAAGACGACAAGCCCGACTGGATTCGTCTGGGACAGAGTTTTGAGCGGGTGGCCTTGCAGGCATCGGTGTTGGGGATCAGGCACGCACATGTCAACATGCCCTGCGAAGAGATCAGTGTACGTGAGAAAATGCAAAAGCATCTCGGGCTAGAGGATGAGCAGCCGTTGCTGCTGTTGCGGTTCGGCTATGCCGAGCCCCGTCCCAAATCGTACAGGCGTCCGGTCAAGGAGGTGATCAAATTCCCTGACCGCTCGTCCACCAAAGGATGGATATTTTTGGGGTTTTAAATTTCCGATGCTTCCTGGAGGTCAGCGTAAATACATAGTTGACAGATCAGATGTTCATTACCGTTTTACCCTCAACCTCAGGGAGGTATGTTAGACCGATGCCTCCCTGAGGTTTTCGTATTCTAGTCCAATAGCTTTGCCAGTGGCGACGTATCCAGCGTCTCATCTGTTTGCAGCTTTTGACTCAATGCGAGCAGCCAATAGCGTCTGTCCTCTGCAGACTCGGGAATGTGGTGATGATGGCGAGTCGTGCGTTCATAGTCCGGATAGCCGCCCACCTCATCCTGGCTGTCGATGATATGGCCGGTGCCATGGATAATGCTGTGAATGATCCGGCTGTCAATGGTGTCTCTCTGGGCCGGACGAGCGCCAACCGTGCGTAAAACCTCAGGAGCAGTGGTTCTGGCGTTTTGGGCACTATACCCATTGGGCCAGACTTGGGGTGTCTCTAGTTCTATGATTGGGTCGTCGAGAATGCGCAGGGGAGTGCCATAAATATCGATGGCAATATTATCGGCCACATAGGCTTTGCCGGGCCGCGTTTTATGAGAAGCGATAAAGACATCGCCGGTCGAATTCGGTCCTTTGATGCAGACATTGCCCACAGCCGTCAAAACAGCAGGATCCATTTCACCAAAGCGGTCTCCGAGATGAACGGCATAAGAAATATCCCAGCCACCGCCATGATGAGCTACGCCCCAGTTATAGATAATGCTATTGCCCATTACCGTCCAGGTGTTACCGGTACAGCGCGGATTGCGCAGCACATTGTGGGCATAGACGCAATCGATAATAGAAAGATTATAGGTGTTGTGCGAGATGAGCGATCCGCGCGAATGTTCGCCTTTGCGGTGAGTCGCATGTGACAGTCCTTCGGCAATCAGGCACTTGAAAAAGGTGACGTCGTGAACAGCAGCATGGGGATGTTCAGGGGTGACGGGATCTCCCGAGGCAATCGAGACGTTTTCATCCACCGCCCAGGTGGCCGAACAATGGTCAAAGACCACATTATAGACCGGTTCATCATCAGTTTTTCTTAGGGTGATCGCATCCGGCGCCCAGCCGCTTTTTGGGGCTTTGCCGGCATCACCGGGACGAACCGCCAGGTGTTGCACCACCACATCATGGGTTGTCACCCGGAGTCCCCCCCGGATCAGGGTGATACCGGGAGCCGGAGCTGTTTGCCCGGCAAGGGTACAAAAAGGGGAGCGGATTTCAAGATTTTTTTGTTGCAAATCGATAACGCCTCCGACATCGAAAACGATGAGACGTGGCCCGGAGTGAGCCAGGGCATGTCGTAAGGAACCGGGTCCGTTGTTTGCAAGGGTGGTGACATGGATGACCTCACCCTCCAGTCCCCCTTTGGTAAACGTCCCGAAACCATAGCTTTGTTGATAATAACCAGCTGCTCCCAGAGAAGAGCAGAGAATAAGCAGTGCCGTCAAAATCCAATTATTTTTCATTTCTCCCTCGATCGGTTTATCTTTTACGAGTACGAGATGTCTTTAAACCAGTGACAATATAACAAATGTTAGGTCGTGACACAAGAGTCGTATCTCCGGCCTCCCGGAGGTATTTGCCCTCTATTTTTTTACGTCCCTCACAAACGCCTCCGGCGACTCGGGCGAGACCACCACGATTCGTTCCGGGAATTTCAGCACCACGGTGTTGTTCATGTCGGTGACGAATGCCCGGTAAGCGCCCAGTTTTTTGTTCCGTTAGCGGCCGGAGAACGAAAACAGGCCGCCATTGCCAAAGGTGCGGATGCTGCCGTCCATGGCGTGGCTATTGACTTGAGTATTTTGCAAATCCTGCAGGGGGATACGGGTGTTCCAGAACAGGCGATGCACCAAAAGCGCATCAGGGGTGAGGGTATAGCCGCGAATGGTAAACAGGGCGCCGCCGGTCACAATCACCAGCGGGATGACCGCTCCCCAGGGAAGTAGTCCCGGCTGGCTGATCATAAATCCTGTGGCCATGCCGAGGCACAACAGACTGACCGCAGAGGTGATCGTGATGAGCAGTTTGCTCCAGGGGGCGCAATAGGTATTCATATGATTGTCCTTTCGTAAATATTGTGATGACAACAATTCATTCCAATGCACCTGTTTACACGCAAAGGTTAAAAAATCATGGCACTTTTCACAAGCAAAATGTTTCGAATTTGGGTAACCCATTGGCTGTTCCTGTGCAACGGATTTCTGTAATATGTCACCGAGCGGCTGCGTCTGGCCAAACAGACGAATCAACCGTTTTGTATCCGGTATAACAAGCTGCTGCCCCACGTCCCGATTGTGCAAACGCCGGATGATGTCGAAAAAAAACAGGCCAGAGGATGCAATAGGATTTGAAAACCCGGTAGAGACAGGCAAGTGATCGAATGGGCATTTGTATTTTTTTTCAACTCTTGCCGATTTTCATAAATTCGCAAATCATAAAGAAAATCCTTGCATATATCTGTATTTTTCAATATCTATCAGTAGGGATATTCCGCGCTATCCTTCATTTACATGCAACAGAACGTTTTATCTCTCTCAATTTTTGGGATTTGGGTTCACACCTTTTGTCGGCATCGGTTAACTATCATCGATATAGTGATTCGCACTGATATACAATTTGATATTCCATTAATCCGGATACCAGTAGAATGCGGAAACGAATTTGCCGTTTGTTCGTTCATGGATCATTTTGTGCGATTCTTTTGGGCGGATATCAGAGTGTTAATGCCGATATTACAGATTATCTTTTGCGCAATGTCCGTCTGACAGGGCAGAGCAGCCTCTATGGCGAAGCCTATGACATTCAGGGTATGCAGCCCCGAAGGGATCCGGGTACAGCAAGGCTCTCTTTGCGTTCGTCCCTCTATTTTACCCCCAGCTTTTCCATGGCTGTGGATCTGCTCGCTTCCACTGAGAGCAGCCATGCGCGTCAGGATATGAATTTCCTGGGTTTGCATCCTCAATGGACATGGGGGAGGGCGCATGCCGGTGATTATTCAGAGTTTTTTTCACCCCTCTCTTATAACGGCATCAATGTCCGCGGCGGATTTATCGACATCCATCCGAAAAAATGGCGATTGGCTATTGGCGGGGGACAAACCCATCGTGCTGTGGATGGTAATGTGATTCATCAGGCCTATTCACAATATCTTGTTTCCAGTAAAATCGGCTATGGTCAGGAATACGGTTCATTTTTCGATCTCATCTTTACCCATGTCAAAGATGATGCCGCATCCTTATCCCGGCCCGATTCCGTCGATCTGTGGGTCTTGAATCCCGATACCCTGGAAACCGAACTGGATACGATTTGGGTGGAACCCCCGTATAATCCGGTTTCTCTTACTCCGCAGGAAAACAGTATCGCCGGGTTTAATACACAGATTCAGTTCTTTGATAACCGGGTAGAAATCGATGCCGAAGCCATGGGGAGTTTTTATACCAAAGATCTCACTGCCGCAAATGCCGATATCGAAGAATTTGATTCCGCCCCGGCATTGCGCAATCTCTTTTCATCTCTGTTTTCGGTCAATCAGACCAGCCGTTTCGATTATGCCTATCATACAGGAATCCGGTATAAATCCGGCAAAACATCATTGGCTGCCAAATACCGATATATCGGTCCGGGCTATGTTTCTCTGGCTTTGCCCTCTTTTATAAATGACCGCAGACAACTGACCCTGAACAGCACCTGGAGGTTCCGCAAGCATCGCTTTCGGATGGGTTGGGATCGACGCTCTGATAATCTGCTCGGTCAAAAACAGTCCACCAACACCCGCAATCAATTGCGCGCCTCGGTAAACAGTATGAGCGACCGCTGGCGATCCAGCAACAGTGCGAGTATGATCCTCATGGGGAATGAGGCTCAGTTTGATTCGCTGGACTGGAATTATGATCATTTTAGTTTCTCTTCACATCAGGCTTTGGTCTTTGATCAGCTCTCCAGTCTGCGGCAAATCGGATTACAGTATACGTTTCAAACCTCTCTCAAGAATATGGCGCATGCCGATAAAAGATCACGCTACCATACATTGAATCTGACCTCTGAAATACGGTTGTCACAAAAGCTCCGCTGCAGTCTTGTCGCCGGCTTGTCGCACCGGGATTCGGGTGCTGCCGGTACTTATATGACCCAGGTCTACTCTATGCGAGCCTCTCATACGGCATTCGAGAACAGACTGATTTCGTCGCTTTTCAGCTCCAGCTCGCTGATCCGCGATAACCGGCTTGTACGCACAGGGATCACCTCTACATATCGATTGACCCAGAGCGATCAGATTTTGTTCACGCTCTATTATAACAATTTTCAGGGCTCAAGAACGTATAATGAACTTCGAACCAGTTTGATGCTGACTCATAGACTCTAGGACCCGGCATGAAGATGCGATGGTTACTCTATTTGTCTTTTCTGTTGCTAATGCAATTATCCTGTTACCAGGTCACCGAACCGGAATATGGCGACCTGGTCGTTCAGGTCGAATGGCAAGCTGGCACAAGAGATTCGAATTTACAGAAAAGAACAGTGTCTCCCGATGATATTGTCAAAATCAAATGCGAAATCAATCCGGGTCATATTGTCTCTGAATTCACACGTTCAGAAACGGTCAGTATGTCTCTGGAACTGGGGATCTATAATATTTCCGTACAAGCACTCAATGATAAAGGATCAATCCTGTTTCGGGCAGATACTTCAAAGGTGCTGGTCAAGCCCTATTCCACGGTTTCTATACATCTTGATGCTCAGCCTCTGTTTCCGTCAGAGATCCCGGCGTTTACCGGTTTGAATCGCTCGAATATCAATACCACCGGCAATTACTCTCTCTGCTGGAATACCGTCGACCGTGCACAGGTCTATCACTTGCAGGAATCCGGGGACAGTCTGTTCGTTGACTCGCATTCTGTTTTTAAAGGAGCGGACACCTGTTTTCAGGTCACGGATCAGGACCCCGGTATCTATTATTACAGGGTCGCAGCAGAAAACGAAATCGGGATCTCTCCATGGAGTGACTGGATATCTTTTCAGGTCATCGAGACCCCAGGCGTTCAGTTGAGGGGCCGTGACTCGACGGTATATGGCATAAAAGATACTGTATTTTCACTCTCGTTGCATGCCCAGGGTGGCATTCCACCCTACCAGTGGCAAATAGAGGAAACAGAATTGCCACCAGGACTTGGGTTTACCTCTATTGATTCACTCCTCATCACCGGAACACCACAGACAGCCGGGCAGTTCGAGATTCCGGTCACGGTACAGGATAACAGCGTGCCAGTCACTGCAGATACCGGAAAGATAATGATTATCATTTACGAGCAGTGGAATGTGCCCGATGATTCGTTGCCAGACACACAGGTAGGACATTATTATCAAGCCATGTTGTGCATCGAGGGAGGATCAAAGCATTTTGAGTGGTCTCTGGAAAATAGTAGCCTGCCCATAGGGTTGGAGTGGCGAGCTGACGCCGAGTGTCTCTGGATAGAAGGCATTCCCGTCACAGCAGGCCGGTACGATTTTACGTTCTCTGTCTCTGATACTGTTTTTGCCGACCAGATCCTGGCGATTCCCTTGAGCTTGATTGTCCAGGAATCCGATTTAGTCATCGTGACAGATGCGTTGCCGTCCGGGCAGGTAGGTCAAACCTATCAGCAATCGATTTTTGCCCGGGGCGGCCGCCTGCCTTACACCTGGCAGGTGACAGAGGGGGCTTTGCCAACCGGACTCGCACTGGTCGATCTGCCTCAGGACTCGAGCGGCATTGCAATTGCCGGGATTCCGATGGAATCGGGACAGTTTTCGATCACTCTACAGGTCACGGATAGTCAAAATCCACCCCTATCGACCCGTCAGCCCTTTTTATTGACCATCGAGCCTGCCGAACTCGACATCACCACCTTGTCGCCGCTTCCGAGCGGGACGGCGGGGTCGCCCTATGAGACCCGCATCGATGCCC
>CAYNUX010000076.1:0-12381 GCA_964400115.1 uncultured Cytophagia bacterium | reverse complement strand
ATGAACGCAGACACATAATTCAACCCAATTTCAAAAACCAGCACAAAAACGACTGTCGTATACATTAGCCATTTCAAGTCGCCGGTACCGCGCATATTTCCGGACAATACATTATTGATCGCTTTAGGGATTTGTGCCAGGGCAAAGACATAAATAGCTTTTTGACCCAGGGCTACGGTTTCCGGATCCGTGGTAAAAACCTGAATAATCAATTTTGAAAATCCAAGGAGACAACCAACGATGATGATGACAAAAGCGATCATCACTCGATGAGCAGTTCTGGCCACACGGTAAGCCAATGCACTATCAGCGGCACCCAGATTTTTCCCCATCAGGGTCATGGCGGCCAGACTGAATCCCATATAAACCATAGACAAAACCGCCTGAATACGGACAAAAACCGTATGCGTAGAAAGGACGACGATATAAATACCGGCGGCATAACTCGTAACCACCAACTGTCCTAATGACCAGGTCAGCTGCTCTATTGTCGTGGGCAATCCGGTTCGAAACAATATTTTAAAACTCGACCATCTCGGTCGTGTCAATTCGCGAAAAGATAAATAAAGTTGCAGCCGTCGGCTGCGCAACAGATAGAACGTTAAAAAAAATCCAACGCTGTGCGAAATTCCCACGGCGAGTCCAGCACCCAAAACCTCGAGACGAGGAAAAAAGAACCATCCAAAAATCATCAATGGAGCCAATAAAAAGTTGAGTCCATTGACGAATATATTTACCAACATCGAATAATGAGTATCACCGACTGCACGAATGATTCCGATTGCGACAAAATTGGTGATAATCAAAGGCGCGAAAAACGCAACCGTACGCAGATATGTTACCCCAGCCTCTTGTGCGAGACCGGATTCACCTTCTTCGATAAGTTTAAAAATGTGTATCGCGCCAGAATACCACAAAATTCCAAAAATCACTGACATCAGGATTCCGATCATCATGGCCTGGCCAAAAATATGATTGGCTTCCCAGCGATTATTCGCACCGAGATGTCGATTGATGATCAAACTGGCACCAACGACAAATGTTAAAAGTGCAGCGAAAAAGACCATCATGGTCTGTATAGCCATACCGACACCGGCAAAGGCTGAAGCACTGATGCGACCGATCAAAATGGCCTCAATCGTCCACATGATGGTCTGGGAAGAGAGATCTACGACTGCAGGCAGTGAGGTTTTTAAAACCGTTTTTATTGGAGAAGGACTTTTCAATCTCTTCACATCTTTTCAGTGGTCAACGGATTCGCTTCTGGTGCTATACGTCAAACAATAGCCAGAATCTTATATTGGGTTATCCAAGAGGGGGCTGCTTTTTCAGCCCCCAGCAGGGATTAATCCTCGTAATATTCTAAACCCAGATGTGTGATAAGTTCTTCACCCATCATGTATCTGAGTGTATTTTTCAACTTTTTCAGCTGAATAAACAGATCATGTTCCGGATACAAACCTTTTGCGACGATTGGGCTCTTGAAATAAAACGATAACCATTCAACAATACCCGACATACCTGCTCGCTGGGCCAGATCCGCCAACAATGCGAGATCAAGAGCAATGGGGGCAGCAAGAATACTATCGCGGCACAAAAAGTTGACCTTGATCTGCATAGGATAACCCAACCAGCCAAAAATATCGATATTATCCCAACCTTCTTTATTATCACCAGCTGGAGGATAATAGTTTATTCTCACCTTGTGGTATAAATCACCATAAAGATCCGGATTTTTGTCCGGTTGAAAAATATGATCCAAAGCGGATAATTTTGTAACTTCCTTGGACTTGAAAGAACCGGGTTCATCCAAAACCTCACCGTCACGATTACCTAAAATATTGGTTGAAAACCAGCCATTGACACCCAGCAATCTGGCTTTAAGACCAGGAGCGATAATGGTTTTCATCAATGTTTGACCGGTTTTGAAATCTTTGCCAGCAATAACGACATTGTTTTGTTTGGCCAATTCCATAAGAGCTGGCATGTCTGTGGTCACATGCGGAGCTCCGTTGATATAAGGAACACCGAGTTTCAGGGCAGCATAGGCGTACACCATGCTATTGGATATTGCCGGATGGTTTTCTTTCAACCCGCGTTCAAAAGATTCCAATGTATCCCAAATCGGGTCATGAGTCAAAAAAATTTCCGTGCTTCCACACCATACCATGACCATCCGAGAGACGTTATTGGCCTTTTTAAACTCTTCCATATCTTTCATCAGCTGTTCAGCCAAATCCATTTTGGTTTTGCCCTCTTTGACATGGCTGCCATCGAGACGCTTGACAAAATATTTATCGAAAACCGCTTTCATGGGCTTGTACGACTCTAACTGCGGGCGAACCTTGTCAAGATCTTCCTTTTTCAACACACCGGAATGCACCGCCGCTTCATAAACAGACTCGGGGTAAATATCCCATCCGGTAAAAACAATGTCTTGCAGCTCTGCCAGAGGTAAAAAATCTTTAATCTTGGGTACGCGGTTTTCAGTGCGTTTCCCGAGACGAATCGTGCCCATTTGAGTTAAGGACCCAAAAGGCTTGGAAAAACCATGACGAACCAACTCTGTCCCTGCGACAAGTGTTGAACCCACCGCACCCAGTCCGGGCAGCAAAACCCCTAATTTACCTTTGGGTTCTTGAATTTTTAACCCTTTTTCACTCACTTGATGCTCCTTTCTCGATTTTTTATCATATACCCGAACAAGAACCTTTGTTCAGATCGGGCTATTCAGTTTTAATGTTGGCGATGGGCCGATTGTTTTGATCTACCTGAACAACAAGAGGTTTAAAATTGGAGCACTCTTTATGATCATAAAGTGCATAAGAAATGATAATAATTAAATCATCTTTCTGCGCCCAACGAGCCAGAGCTCCGTTAACACAAATCTCACCACTCCCGGGTTCGCCTGCGAGAATATAAGTTTCGGCACGACTGCCATTATTGATATTGACAACTTGTACTTGCTCATACGGAAGGATATCGGCTTTTTTGAGCAGCTCTGTATCTACAGTAAGGCTTCCTTGATAATTCAATTGCGTATCTGTAACCGTAGCTCTGTGTATTTTTGATTTGCATAAAATTCGTTGCATAGACAACCCAATTATTCATGTGGAGCATCATGGACTTTGGCCCATTTTTCAGCATTTTCTTTGGTCCAGATAAAATAGACCCGTTGAAAAGCAGTGAAATTTGCAAGAATGGCAATGATTGCCAGGCCACCGATCAAAACATATTCAGAAATCAATGCTGCGACACTGATAACAACCAATCTCTCGGGTCGCTGCATCAATCCGACCTTACATTCAAAATTCAAACCTTCAGCACGGGCGCGTACATAGCTCACCATGATGCTTCCGGCAAGTCCCAAAAAGACAGCCATACCCGCGATAATTCCCAAAGTCGATGATGCATCATATTGACGGATAAAATAAAATCCAATGCCCAGAAAAATGGCAATTTCTGCATACCGATCCAGAGTAGAATCATACAGTGCACCAAAGCGCGTGACTCGATTCGTTGCCCGGGCGACTGATCCATCGATCATATCAAAGATCCCACCCACAACTAACAAAAGAGCTGCCAGTCTCAAAGAACCCTTGGCAAACTGATATGCAGACATGACACAAATAATCAATGAAATAGTAGTGAGAAAATTGGGATTCAAGTTCAAAACAATAAAAAAACGAATGATGGGCCGTAAAAGGGATCGAAACCCGTCTTTGAGGCGCTCTGGCAATATGACTAATTTCATAAAAGTTTTTTGCTCCGTTTGAGTTTTTTGGTCAGACCACCTACAATCAGTACAAACTCGCCTTTGAGAGGAATTTCCTCCAGCGAATCTGCCGCCTTTTCCAGACTCCCGTACCAAATTTGTTCAAATTTTTTTGTCAATTCACGAGCAATGACCAACGGACGATCTCCCAAAGTGTCAAAAAGATCTTTAATCGTCCGGCTTAATCGATACGGCGATTCATACAAAATTATAGTTCGCACTTGCAGTTCCAGTTCCCCAAGTCGGCTTTTGCGACCTTTTTTGGGGGGTAAAAATCCTTCAAAAACAAAACGGTCCGTCGGCAACCCGGATGCAACCAATGCTGGCAGTAATGCTGCTGCACCGGGAATAGGTATTATCGGAATTTGGTTTTGAACCGCTTCACGTACCAAATAAAAAGCAGGATCGGAAATCCCGGGGGTGCCCGCATCACTGACAATTGCAATCGCTTCTCCTTCTTGCAGTTGTTGAAGCAATTGGGGGGTTACCCGCTCTTTATTATGATCATGATAGGGTATCAAAGCAGTATTGATGTGATAATGACCAAGCAACTTACTGCTTGTCCGTGTATCCTCGGCAGCAATAACATCAACTTTGGCTAAAATATCCAGTGCCCGCAGGGTAATATCTTTTAAATTGCCTATTGGAGTACTAATAATATAAAGCGTTCCGCTTTGGACATTTTCTGACAAGCGCACATCCATGGTTACTAAATCTGGATAATTTAATAAAATATGGCATAAAAGTCAATAGCGAGTACCAGCTCTTGATGAATTAACATCCAGACATCGACGACATTTGGTCTGCTGACACAGAGTTTTTGCCAGGTATAGAACCCCCTGATGAATCATTTCTGAGCCAAGCTCAAAATCGCTTTTTTCTTTTCGAAAAACTTGCAACAAATCTCTGCTATAACGTGAAAGAGATAAAACCGGGTATTGACCCGCAAGATACTTTATCAATGTTGCTCTCTTTAAATCATTCTGATGTCTGAGATATTCCAACATAAAAGGTAAAATCACATTATACCCTATACTTTTAAGCCGATCTCGTCCCAGCAAAGAGCTCTTGGAATTCCACTCTAAATCCAGATCGGCTAACCACGATTCCATGTGCACTTTACGAGAATCCGCAAGAGGCTTTAATTTGGCCTGAAAATCCTTAATGGACTTTATCTCTCGAAACCAGGACTCGAAATAACTGCAAAAATTGGGTCCATAGAACGTAAAAAACATGGCTGCAGTCAATAATCGCAAATTGGGGAAATTGTTGGGCCGTAATCTAAAAAATTTCCAGTCTTTTTTTTCCAAAAGGGGAATATCAAATTTTTGCACAAAATCCATAGCAAAGCTTTTGGCAGCAGACGCATTTTCGGGCAAAAGACCGGCAGAATAAAGCAAAACCGTTGCAATGCCATCAAACCTTTCTTGTACTGAGTTGGCCTTAAGACTTTGCAAATGCTGTACAGAACACCGCTGGGAAAGATTGATAAAAGCAATTTGATTTTTACCATATCCAAGAGACTCACAAAAAGCCTCCCAAAATACTTGATCCCAACTTTCAATGCCTGCTCTTTCACGGAAACGAAGACATTTTATGTCCCAGGCATATAAACCAAAACGACGCAATTTGTCACGGATCTCTGGCTCGGGTTGCTTGCTCAGTTCACAAACTCTTTCAGGAACCGGAGGATATTCTTTTTCGAGTTCTTCTGCGGGTGGATCCAAAATCGAATCAAGATTAAAACTTGCAACCCTTTGACCATCAGATCCAAGAGTTACAAAATTATCAGGACAGAATCCCGTAACCACATGCAAGATCACCCCATTATAGGCAGGATCGAGGTGATGCTGGTGGGTGAACCAATCTTTGGCGTGGGAATGGATCTCAATGTCTCCACGATAAAGTGTCCCATCGAGAATGATCAGACCATCCTTAAAGTCCGGGCCCGAGTCGATATTCCGGACTCCCAATTCAAGTACAAAGAGTTCCCGTCCATCGGTCGTGGTCAATGGCTGGTTGATAAACTTGGAATCTTGCCATAAACGATAGACAAAATTTTCCTGTACAGGTTCGTTTACCCCATTTCACCTCCCTGGGATGCAATCTATCCTCGAAAAGCGATGAAAATCGATCAGACAAGGAATATCCTAGTCTGTGGGTGTAAAGGGCTTTTGATTCTTTTGAGCAGGCAAGATAAAACCACGATCATCGATAATCGACTGACCGTTATTCAAATGAGCAGAGATTTCATTCAGCTCGTCAATCACTTTAGAGTGATCGGTGCCATAAAAAAGCCTCGGTTGAAAATCGACTCGAGCATTATAAACATCGATAGGAAACACCCGGGCATAGATCAATCCCTTTGGGGCGAGCATTACGCTCAACACAATGCTCGTTCTGGAATTATGACTCAGTGAGCCGAACACATAATTACCCAGACTATAAGCTATTAATTTACCTTTATAGATTTCTATGCCCTGTAAAACATGAGGATGATGACCGAGGACCAGATCAGCGCCGAAATCGATACTTTTTCGGGCAAAATAGGTCTGATACGTTTTGGGCGTTGTTCGTTTCTCCTGGCCCCAGTGAAAACTTGTCACCACCAGATCGGCATTCGCCTTGCTGTGTTCAATCAGAGCCTGCAACTGTTGTTCGCTGGGATGACAAGTACCACAGCGACGAGAGTTGGCCCAAAATTCAATGGGATAGGTAAATGAAAAGCCGAGAAAAGCAATACGCTTGCCGTTTCGCTCTACGATTACAGGAGCGCAGGCGGCCTGACGATCGACACCTCCTCCTGAATAAGCGATGCCAATAGAATCCAATGTCTTTAGGGTATTGATCAATCCTTCGCATCCATAATCGATCATATGGTTATTGGCCAAAGTGACGACGTCGAACCCGGCGTTTTTAATTCCGCTGCTAAAATGAGGAGGTACCTTGAATGTGAATTTTTTGTCGGCAACCACCCTCCCGGTTAAAGTGAGTGGAGCCTCTAAATTGGCAATAGCAAAATCTGCTGATTTTAAAAGTTTTCGTGTACTATCAAAAGGAAAATCGACCCCGTAATGATCGACCTTATCGATAACCCATGAACTCATCATCAGATCACCTACTGCGGCGATATGGGCCAACGGAAGGTTTGGTGTGGTATCCAGAGGTAATCTCACCCGTTTTTTAAAGCCGGTTTCAGCCGAGGGCAAGAGCGCCGGTGAGGTGTGTTCGATTTTTACAAGGGGTTCCTGTTGCGCGCAGGACAAAAAAATCATGCATCCTGCAATAAAAAGTATTTTTTTCATATGGATTTCGATTGCTTTTGAAAAGGGGTGTACTAAAGAATATTACACATTTTATCATTCGGGTAATCAGGGCATACCAAATGATGAATAAATACTCTTTAGTACATCCCCGGATGCAGGGTTATTTTTCCTCTTTATCAGGGGTTTCTTCTATAATGGTGGCCTCTTCCTCATCCTTGGATTCAGGTTGAGATTTAGCTTCATCACGGGCTTTTCTGTGTTCTTTTTTTTCAGCCTTGATGCTTTTGATCTCTTCTTTTTTGCTGTCCAACTCTTCCTCCAGCTCACTGATTTGTTCGACGAGTTTTTTCACTTCTTCGTCCTCGGGTACTGATTCTGTCGTTTCGCCATGCAGCAATTCATATGTCCGGCCACCCAATTCTGCAAACAATTTTTCGATATTGCGTTTCAAGCTCAGCATATCGATTTTCAGCTTACTGATTTTGGTATATTCGTCGGTCTTGTCTGCGACAAAAGCAATACCATCTCGAAAACCATCTCTTAGATCTTCAAACAAGGTTCCCATAGTCTTAATCCTTTCAAGTTTAATACATTGAACACTAGCGTTCATAGAGAACAACAATTACAATATAAAAATTATTTAAAATTTCACAATGGATTATATACATCTACGCAAATCAGCCCCTGCAGTTTCAGTAAAGCAATTTAAGGGCTACCGAGAAACGCTACTTTTTTAACAAATGTATCATTTTGCACCTGCAGCCGAATAAAATAAACCCCGGAAGCGAGACCACGTCCTCGATCATCATGACCGTCCCAGTGGTAATGGTGGTCACCAATGCCGGGAGACCCTCGAAAGAGCATGCGGACTCTTTGCCCCATGGAATTAAAAATCTCCAATGTAACGGTTTTCTCGTTCAAGGAGATGGGAAGCTCAAATGAGAGTCGAACAAGTTGCTCAAAGGGATTCGGATAGGGATTCTCCAACACAAATTGAAGAGGGGGATCCTGCCCGGGCTCGATTTGAAAGACAGTCCGGGCATCGAGTTTGCCATAGCCCCACAAATGATTTGGAGTTTGTCCTACAAAACCATCGATCCTGGTACTCGCGGTTAACATGGTTTTTATTTGTGTTGCATTTGCTTCCGGATATTTTTCGAGGATCAGTGCGACGAGTCCGGCAACATGAGGCGCGGCCATGCTCGTGCCACTGGACAAACCATAGGCAGAGTCAGGAAGCCAAAAGGCATAAGGATAGGAACTGGAGCTGGAATAGAATATACTCAAATTTTCCGTAGGCAAGGCATCCCCGGACAACGCACTGCCGACAATTTGGCCTGGAGCGACAACCTCTGGTTTGATACGATTGTCACGGGTCGGTCCGGAACTCGAAAATGGTGAGAGATCACCCTGTTTCAGGGTGCCCTGTGTGTCGAGTGTCAACCGATTGCCATCGATGTCGTTCCATACTTTTTTACTACAATAAGATCCTACAGTGATGACGCTTTGAGCTGTTCCCGGAATGGAAATTTTTCCTGTTGAAATTTTTCCCTGATCAAACTCAACATCAAAGGAATGATTGGCAATATAGAAATCGACCTGCGCTTCTTCTCCTTGAACCACCAGAGTCCACTCACCCGGTTCAGGGGGATGGGTAGATTGTTTATCTTCCAGTTCAATATAAATTTCCTTGTCACCGTTAAAGGGATTGACGCCCCGGTAATACAAATCAGAATCCTCATAAAATCCATTCCAGATATAGACAGCTCCATCACTTCCTTGTTTATCCAGTACCTGGCCACTTCTAACCGGGCCAAAAGTCTGACCGCTCGGCGAAATCAGACTCACAGAAACCTGGGCTGTACCCGGGTACCAGCCGTCGAATTGAACGTAATCATTTGCAGAGCCAGCATTGGAAATAAAAGAATCAATGACAAAAGAAATCTCTTGCCTGCTGGCTTGATTTGTAAGATTAACCTGAGCATGAATCTCGTCTTCTCCATCATTACCGGCAACGGTTACAATCGCCTTTCCGGGTCGTCCGACTCCGACCAGAGAATTGATATACCGCTCTACGAGTGCTGTACCATCATGAGCGCCGGCATGTCCTCCAAAGCTCAAATTGGCGACATAGGGCTGGCCTTCGGCCTTAGCCACACTGTCGATAAAGGCCAATGCGATCAGCTGATCGCTGCTCTGAAAATTGATACCGTCCCGATCACGGGTAGCTTTGACGATCACAAGATCGGACTCGTAGGCGATACCCGAGTATGCTTCTGCGCGTCCGCCAGATTTACCGGATCCACCGGCGATACCTGCAACATGAGTCCCATGTCCGGTTTGGTCTTTATGAGAAAAAGGCGAATTGTATAATAGAGTCTGATCGATATCATGACGATCGTATATGGTCCCGCCATATCGATTTCCGGGCACACTCAAGTCCAAGATGGTGTGTATGCGCGTAGAACCATCAGCGTTACGAAAAGCAGGATGACGAATATCGATTCCGGAATCAATAATCCCCACGATAACGCCCTTACCGCTGAGCGTGGTTTGTTCCCATACTTGGGGTATGCGTATCTGGGGCAAACTCTGATCCAGGCAAACACGCGCAGGACTTGGAAGTTCAGCATAGATCAAATCCGGATCTTTTAATAGATCGAGTATCGCGGTTACAGGGACCTGGACGACGCTAAAGTGTTCCCGCTTTACTAAAATGGTGCCTTTAAATGTTCTCGGAAAGCGATCATAAGAAAGGACGAGAGATATTTTTTTTTCGTCTTGAATGGTATCAAAACCCGGCTTGCTGGTGATGTCGAGATGCTTGTACAAGCGCGGGCCTGATTGGGCTGCAAAACCAATCTGGGTGCTTAGACAAAATAAAATGGCCAGTATTTTATTTCTCATTAAAAAGTCCTTGATAATACACCCCTCGTTAGCAGCTCTATAGACCATTTAACGGCAATATCCGGGAAAAGATTCAAAATCTAGCTGCTTGGGATGCAGACGGTGTGAAACAAAATACAAAAAAAGAGCACCAGAGTCAAGACTGGCGGTATGATTATCTTGCCGGGGGAGGAGTATCCACAGACATGAGCTCCCATGTGCTTTCTCGGATCACCAGGGGCACACCTTTTTCTTTGAGAGTGTAATCCGATAACAATCGAATCATACCCAGTCTGGGCTCATAAAAGTAGTTCTGAGTTCCTTTTTGGATCAGCAACGAATCTCCGCTGGTATGGTCATATAGTGTGGATTGAAAGGGATTCCATTCGACTCGCAGTGCTTGATAGGGTTGAAAGCGATCCTGGGGTACATAAACTTCTGTCATACCCCGATCATAACCGGTGGCGGTGAATCGATAACTCAAACGATGGGTTTGTCCGGTACTGTCGCGCAAAGTAAATGTCGTGTCAGCTTTAACGACCCATTTGCCTTTTTTACCAGAGTATGATTGCTTCCAAAAGGTAAAAATCAAGGATTTCTCGAAAGGAAACCCCAGAGAAAGAGCCAGAGAACCCAAATCGACTTGAGATTGTTCAAACAAGGAACGATCTTTGGTATTATAAAACCGCAAAAGGTTGTTTTTGACTAAAAAACGATGCAGAATATGTTCTTCAGTGGTATCTGCCCCAATATAGGTTTTGGGAAAGTGTGAAATGGTATGCAGAATTTCCTTTTTCTCATTGGTCGTAAAACCGGCAAAATTCAGAATAGAGCCCGGTTCTGTTTTGATCACTACCGGAGCAAAGCGGTCCGGGCCGCACGACAGGACAAAAATCATAAATAGCGGAAAAAAATTTTTTCGTAGAATCATTATCGAATCATAGTTCCTTGTTGGTTTACATCGATATACCGTTTCCAATTTGGATCATACATTTCTCCGCGTTTGGTAGAATGTACCATTTCGTAACGGTTGAATCCTTGTCGGTCAATAAAAACAAAAATCACACCACTCTCGAGATTTTCATATTTCCAAATCTCGTACGGCTTTGTGTCCGCTGCGCTGGGATTTCTTTCAATATCTGAGGGTGCGCCATATTTTAAGAATACGATTCCTTTATCGGTTTTCCAACCCGGACGAAATGCAGTTTTATACCGCTCATCGGCCTGCGCCACTCGAGCAAGATACTTGTTGCGAAAAAGTTGTACAGGAATGGCAGGATCATTGCGGATGACATGCCAGGTTCGATAAAGCATGGTCTTTTTCGCTTGAATGGAATCGAGTCCGTCGTAGACACTTTTTTGCTCCGGGTTGAGAAATGGTGATAATTTGTCAAATTCTGTATCGAGCTGCTCTTCGGTATAGCCTTCGAGGAAACCAAGGCTTTGAAAATAGAGATCCTCATTGGTCCGCAAATTGACCATTCGTTTGCCCTGATCGCTGATGATAAAAAAAGTTTTTTGTTTGGCCTGAACTATTTTATTATTCTCATCGGCGACCTGATAGTTGAAAACATACAGACCACTGGTGAGGCCGGAAATATCGACTTTACCGATTTCCCGGCTGGTATCATAATTCAAGGAACGTCTTCTGTCAATGGTCTCATGATTTTCCAGAGCTTTGTCGCTGGTATCGGCAATAAACGCTTGTACATGATAAAACTCGCCGGGCATGAGATTGAGATTATAGAGTTCAAAATAATAAAAAAGACTATGTGAATCTGAGCCGAATGACAACCCCGGCTGAGGAAGAACCTGATAAGATCCTTTTTGCAAAGACTTGGCCGTGCCCGTTTGAAATCCGGAAATCTCAGTCGCGACCTGGACGTCGCTCATCAATACCTGAGCATAGCTATAATCCTCTGCATGAATATCTATAGAAACAGAGTCCACACTTTTAGGATTAAATACATCCTGAGCGTAAAGTTTCACATGATAGGATTCGCCCGGATTTAGGGGATAGCGCAAAAGATCTACAACTTGCTGGCCGGATTCAAGGGATACGGTATCAGCGACACTGTTTTCGACTCTCCATACATTAGCGGCATAGAGGGTGTCATTGTGTGTAATTTGAATGTTGAGTAAAATATTCGTTGAAAACGTATCCTCTGAATTCTTTTGCCAGGTTACTGCCTTTTTGGGCACTGAATAATAGAGCTCGACATAGGTATGATTCTGACTATCCCGGAATTGGGCCGCATCCATGCTCACAAAAAATTTATCCTGGCTATGAGCAGATGACCAGAAAAGAATGGCGAAACATAGAGTCAGAAAAAATTTCATACAGTGTTTCCTGAATAGTTTGGGCTAATAAAAGAAAAGGGTTGGCAAAAAGCCAACCCTTTTGAATAGTACGAATTATGGCTAAAAGCCAAGTGAAAGCGTAAACACATTATT
>CAYNUX010000075.1:0-12442 GCA_964400115.1 uncultured Cytophagia bacterium | reverse complement strand
CACCGAGATCTACACTCTTTCCCTACACGACGCTCTTCCGATCTGCAAGAAAAAAGATAGTCATGAGAAAAAGATCCCGGTGACGCGTTCGCGTTACTTGAAAAAGCGTCCATGGGATGATCCAGCGGGCAGAGATCAAGACAATGGCAACCAATAATACGAGCTTTGCGGCAAAAACCAGCGAACTCGCTGTATCAAAGAACAGTTCACCGCCAAGCACAGGAATCAAAATCATCATGGGCAATACAATGATGTCCTGAAACAATAATACTGCTACAGACATTTGTCCGTGTGCGGTATCGAGTTTTGATTCTTCCTGTAAAAGTTTTAATACGATTGCGGTACTGCTCAAGGCAACCAGAAATCCGTAAAATATTGATACTGCAACCTCCCGACCCAAATAGAG
This sequence comes from uncultured Cytophagia bacterium, assembly GCA_964400115.1. Classification (GTDB taxonomy): domain Bacteria; phylum Zhuqueibacterota; class Zhuqueibacteria; order Residuimicrobiales; family Oceaniaggregativiventaceae; genus Oceaniaggregativivens. The sequence continues at coordinate 12,036 of CAYNUX010000075.1, read as the reverse complement.
GGAAATAGCAAAAGTAAAGCTAAAAGCAGAAAAGACCTGCAAGCTTCCCCCTCCAATGACCAACCGCTTTATCTTTAGCAATCGGCGCAAAGAAAATTCCATTCCTATGGAAAAGAGCAGCAGAATCACCCCAAATTCAGCCATCATTTCCACTTCTTTCTCAGCATGAATGAGGGACAACCCATGCGGGCCGGAAAGCACACCAGTGAACAAGAGACCAATGAGAGGTGGAATTTTTATCCGATGACAGATAAACGCACTGATGATGGCCAGTCCAAATATGATGACAAGGTCACGTAAAAGAGGTAGTTCCATAATCCAGTTCAAGTGGGTTTTAATTAACTGATCTATGCAAAAGTTAAGAATCTCAACAATTCAAAGCACGCTTTTTTTTGCACAGGGAGCCTTTATTTTTTGGGTTGCCAATAGGGTATACGGAGACGAGACGCTACCCGACTGATCAAATACATAGCAATGGGGGTCGTAAGAAATATGAATATAATGACCAGGAGGGGTTTTAACCAGATATTGAAATATATTGCAAACGCCAATAGCAATAACATCAGGCCAAAGGAAGACGCCTTGCCGGCTGCATGTATCCGGGTATAAAAATCAGGAAAACGAATCAATCCTATGGCTGCCAGAAGCATAACCAAAGACCCCAGGAGCACCAGTATCGCGACCAATAGATTCATAGATACCTCTTTTCAATATATTTAACCAGGGCAATGGCACTCATGAATGAAATCATGGCAATGGTAATGGCCAGATCGATATACAAAGGTTGTCCATGATCAATAGAAAAGAGCACGACCATTCCGATGATCTGAGCAGCCACGAGATCCAGTGCGATGATTTGGTCTGTGGTTGTAGGACCACGGAATACCCGATAACTGGCGAGTACAAAGGCCACTAACAAAAACACTTTGGCTATAGAAACAATCCAAAAAATCATCATCTTGTCACCTCTAGCAACAGATGTTTAAATTTTTCAATTTCATGGACCAATTCGATTCTGGTGGTGAAATACATGACGTGAATAACGAGATCTTTTTTATCTGTCAAGAGCTCTACACTGAGGGTCCCGGGTGTCAGGCATATTAAATTTGACAGTAGCATCGTCTCTATATCGGTCAAACCGGAAACCGAGACCGGCACAAACGCGGGTTTCATCCGGTGTCGCGGAGTGATGATATCCATCGCTATCCTGATATTTGCTTTCACCAGTTGGTATAGGAAAAATACCGTCAGTTTGATGCCATAATAAATCTTACGAATCCATTTCACAGGCTCCCTCCCATCACAGCCTGAATATAAGCTGCAGGCTGCATCAATTCGTTCGCTGCCAACAGGGCAATCTCATATAATGGGCGGCTTAGGCCGAGCCCTACGGTGAGCCCAGACAAGACCATGATCGGCAATAACAGTGGGATTGACTCTTTGGATTCAGGAAAGCGATTTTCTCCCCAAAAAGCAAACTTCCAGATCTTTGTCATGGAAAACAGGGTAAGAAAACTCACAGCGAGGGCCACGAAAACAAGAACAAAAGCCTGTTGTTCCAGGCCTGCTTTGACAAGACCATATTTGGCTATAAACCCGGACAGTGGAGGCAAACCAGCCAGGGAAAATGCTGCTAACAGAAACAGACTCGCCAGCCAGGGCCGATTGGCAAAACCGCCCAGTTTTTTCAGATCTGTCGACCCATTCGTTTTTTCTATTACCCCGGCAACCAAAAAAAGGGCGGATTTGGCAATGGAGACATGAATGATAAAATAGATCGCTGCGGCGAATGCCTGCGGTGAATACAGAGCCAGACCCATGATCGCATAACCGATCTGACTGACGACATGGAATGAAAGCAATCTTTTCATTTCTTGTTGTGCTACGGCGCCGATGACCCCCAACGTCATTGTGAAAATGGCGATAATAGTAAAAAGATCTGTGAAAAGATGGGAATTTGTGCCAAAAATCAGGGTGAATACCCGAAAAAATGCATATAGCCCGACTTTGGTCAATAATCCTGAAAAAAGGGCCACAATACCGCTGGAGGGGATATGGTATGAATCCGGCAGCCAGAAAAAAAGCGGAAAAACAGCGGATTTAATACCAAATGCAAGGAGAAAAAGCATAGCAGAACTGGAGACCGGAGCTGAACCCGAACTTGCTTGAATCTTGAGTGCCAGATCCGCCATATTCAATGTGCCGGTCGTGCTATAAAGAATTCCAATTCCTGCCAAAAAAAACATGGATGCAACCAGATTAAGCATGACATATTTCAAAGATCCAAATAATTCAGCAGGTTTAATCTCGATAACCAACAGAACAAACGATGAGATCAAGACGACTTCGAACCATACATAGAGATTGAACAGATCTCCGGTGAGAAACGCACCACTGACGCCCATGACAAGGGTAAAAAATAGAGCCAAAAATCCTTTCTCCAGAGTTTGCGGGTTGATGGTTTGCATGATAAATGCGCACGTGGTCACAGCAATGACCGCAGTCAGAGCCAATAAAAGAGCGCTGAACGAGTCTGCGACCAAGGTAATGCCAAAAGGAGCCATCCAGTTCCCAATATGCAGTACCAGAGGGCCGGTATTCAAAGCCTTGATCATGATCCAAATAATACTCAGAACATAGCCAGACATGCCCCCAGTGGCAATCAGGATCTGCAATTTTTTGTTAGATCGGGTCAGCACCGCAAGCAGAGCCATACTCAATGGCCAAATTATGGGAAAGATGATCACATTCATCCGGATTTCTCTATTTTATCTTGAGTACTTTCAAATTCACGATGAACCAGAACAAGGGTAAAGGCAAACAAAGCGAATCCGATTACGAGTGCCGTCAGGATAAGTGCCTGGGGCAAGGGATCCGCATAAGGTGGCTGCAATACTTTATCATATTTCGGAATCAATGCAGGCCTGGCCTTGGTCAATCCTCCTGCAACAAAAATCAAAATATTAACAGAGGAACTGATAAGCAGGATACCAATCAAGAGCCGGACACGGCTATTTGCGAGCATCATATAGACTCCGGCTCCAAACAGAAAACCAACAAGCACAGCCATCAATGACTCCATTATTCCTCCTCCTGTAATTGGAAAAATTGCAAGAGTATAACGCCGATCACTGTGATATAGACACCCAGGTCAAATAAAAGTGGCGTACCGAGTTTTAAGCCGCCCACCCACTCGAGTTCAATCCAATAACCGGTCATAAAAGGACTCTGAAACAATAACGCGATCAATCCGCTCAAAAGGGCAATCGATAACCCCAGAACGATCATCGTCACCGGATCAAATCGCACAAGCCGCCTGGCATCCTCTACCGGATACGCAAGACTAAAATATACCACCACGAGCGCTGCCAAAAGTCCGCCAATAAACCCCCCGCCGGGTTGATGGTGTCCTCGATAAAAAATATAAAGAGAGACCAGCAGAATTAAGGGTACCAGCAACCGGGCACTCGTCCTCAAAATGGGAGAAACGATCACTCCCGTAGAACGTGTTTTAACAAGTGCCATTATACCCAGGGCGGCAATGGCCAGAACAGTGATTTCCATGAATGTATCCAAAGCCCGATAATCCACGAGAATAACATTTACGACATTTCTGCCCTGAGCGAGAATATAGCTATTCAACACCATATAGTTTGAAATCGTATCATGAATCGGAACGCTGTTGGCCTCGAGAATCAATAGTGTCATAGACAAACCGGAAAATACAGCCACAATACTCTTTGCAATGCGATGACTGTTTTTTTCCTGACGAATCCTGGGAAGGCGGTATAAGACCAAAACAAACAATAATACCGTCACTGTTTCAACCAATACTTGAGTCAAAGCAAGATCAGGTGCTCCATAAACAAGAAAAAGCAAGGCAATAGTATATCCGATCACTCCAAGTCCGACAACGATGGTAAATCGGGAGCTGCTTCTGATGACAAGTATGGTCGACAGTACAATGATAAAGAACAGTACCCATTCGACAAAACCAGCCGCCAATTCCGGCATATCAATGCCACCGGTTATAAATATCTGGCTGAGAAGCAATATAAATGCGGTAATAAAGACCCAGGCCAAATAGTGAACCAAACTTTGGGTCTGGAAGAGGCGGGTGATTCGTTGGCAGACCGGGACCAGTGCATCCAGTCCTCTGGCAAACAAAACAGAAGGAGCAAATGACTTGAATCCTGCAAACGCTGTGGCGACATGTGTCAGCCGATTACGAAAAACAAAAAGAACGATACCCGTAATCATGGTGAGCACACTGAGCCCAAAAGCTCCATCGACACCATACCACAGAGCGAGTTTATACCCTTGCCATTGTGGATTCATCGCCAGAACTGCAGGATTGATCAATGATTTATAAAACCAGGGTGCCAGAATCCAAAGTGCAAATGACAAAGTGCCTAATGTCAATATACCAGGCAACCATCCGCCTGAAAGGTTTGCTCTTGAACGGTATTTTTTCAAACCTGTAAAAGGAACAAGAACGACATTTGCGGAAATGTAAACCAACAAGCTGTTACCGATAAAGGCAGTGAGAACGAGAGGCCAAAAGATATCATCCTTTAGAACCGATTTATAAAAGAGCTCTTTGCCGATAAATCCCAGCAAGGGAATCATCCCTGCTTTTGAAAGTCCGGCCAGAATTGCGGCAATGAACGGCAAAGGCAACAGGGAACGCATCCCCGAAAGCTCACGGATATCGCGGGTTTTTGCAAATTTGTCAATAATGCCTACAACCATGAACAGAGTGGCTTTATAAAGCGCATGAGCAACAAAAAAGACCAGCATCGCTGTAATGGCTATTTCATTGCCTACGCCCAGCATCAGAATCAATGCTCCCAACATCGCCATGGTAGAGTAGGCCAGAATTCGCTTCAGATCGGTTGGCCCTATTGCCATCAGGGTGCCCACCAGAAATGTCAGTCCACCGACAATGCCACACATGGGTGTCCAGATCGGGGTTTGTGAAAAAAGAGGAAAAAAGCGTGCCAACAGATAAACGCCCGCCTTGACCATGGTAGCTGAGTGCAAATAGGCGCTGATAGGGGTTGGTGCTGCCATAGCGCCCGGCAGCCAGAAATGAAAGGGTACCTGGGCAGATTTCGTAAAAGCACCCAAGGCGATGGCGATAAACATAGGATAAAACAATGTATGATCCTGAATGTTTTCAAAAGCCAGAATGGAGGTGAGGTCTGTTGAGCCGGTGATCAGACTCAGCATGATCAATCCGGCCAATAAAAACAAACCCCCTGCACCGGTCACCAACAAGGCCTGTTGGGCTGCAAAGCGGGAAGACTCTTGTTCATGGTTAATTCCGATGAGCAAGTAAGAAGAAAGACTGGTAAATTCCCAAAAGACAAAAAGCAGGAAAATGTTCTCGCTTGTTACCACGCCTACCATAGAAGCCATGAAGAACAGCGTCCAGGTGAGAAAAAAACCTTTTTTGGCATGATCCTTAAAATAGGCACCGCCGTACAAAAGGATAAACGTTCCGATAAGGGTGATCACAAGCGTAAAGAGACCTGCCAACCCATCCAATCGAAATGAAAATGTCAATCCCAGTTCAGGCAGCCAATCAAACCCGACTATCGGTGGCAGAGTCTTGTCAGAAAAGAAGACCCTGGCCGTAACAAGTGCAGGTATGAGTGCCAGGAGCCAGTGACTCGTAACAGGAAATCGTTTGTTCACCCATCCCGCCATCAGAGAGGCAAAAAAGATTATCAGTATCATAGAGAGAGGATGGAACACGCTATTGCCCTTATACTAAACATCTGTTTTATGGCTGTTAACCCAAAATCAGGAGCAATTATTTCAATAAAATTAATGCAAAGAATAAAAAATAAATAGGGGTCTGTCCTAAAACAGACCCCTGATAAAGAGGAGTAAATGCGGTGAGAGCAATTATCCCTTTATTTAAGCAGGATCATCTTTTGGTTTTGAACCTTGTCATTGACTCGAAGCGAATAAAAATATTGTCCCGAGGGAACCACATGCGAATGGTCGTCTCTGCCGTCCCAATTGATGTGATGGGTCCCCATCTCCATTTGCCTGGAAACCAGTTTTCTGATTTCCTGACCGGTATTGTTAAAAATAGCCAATTCCACAAACCCCTGCTGGGGCAGTGAGAATTCTATGGCCGTTGAAAGATTAAAGGGATTGGGATAATTTTGCTCCAGCTTAAAGTCCTGAGGCCCTTTAAAAACCACAGAAATGGCCTCGTGTGTCGTGACATGACCATTGAAATCGACATCTTGTAGCCGATAATAATACATTTGACCGGATTCGAGATCCTCGTCATCTACAAAACTATAGGTATGATGAGTGTCAGAGTTACCCTGTCCATTGATCAGAGCCGAGTTCAGGCGTTTATATGGACCTTGATAAGAATTTGATCTGGAAATATAAAACCCGGCATTCTCACTTTCTGACTCTGTAACCCAAACCAGCTTGATTTGATTGCCATGGATGGAGGCACTAAAAGAGCTCAATTCAATGGGCACATAGTCATAAGACAATCCGGCGTCCCACTGCATCTGATGGTCGCCTTCTTCAACGATGATATGATCACTATATCCGGTATCGATATCAACATCGGAATCTATGGTATCATCGGATCCGATGTTCTGCCAGGTATAGTACAAGGTATCCTCGTCGTCCGAGAACATAAAAGGTCGTTCGACAAAAATATAATAGACACCGGGATCAACCTGAGTAAAGATATAATTTCCATTCGGATCGGTATAATTTGTCTCAGCAATCGTATGATTGCCTGCTCGTCGCAATTCTACTTTTATGTCTGCTACCCCCATTTCACCGCTATCCTGGATCCCATTTGCAGAATCACTGTGGGCATCCAGCCATACCCAATCACCGATCGTATTGCCGAGTACAATTTCATCTCGGTCACAATCATATTGCGGTGGATAAGATTGTTGGAAAGCATCCCGATAGTAAACCCAGGCACAATTTTCATAGTCTTCAATCATGCGGTTTGCAACCAAATATGTTAGCGTGCGGGTGGCGGATTCGCCGACATTCAATTGTCCGATATCCCAGGTGACAATCGTCATCCCAAAAAGCTCTTCCAGGGCATAGGGCTGTTGCGCAGATACGAAAAAGATTTCATCAGGCAATGTATCCCGCACAACCACATTATAAGCCGGTGAAGTGCCATTGTTGGTTACGCGTAAAGAATAGGTGTATTCCTGTCCGGGTTTGACAATCTGTACCTGATCATCTTTTTCAATTTCTACATGAGGATGGTGTGGATAATGATCCGTATAAAATTCCGGTCCATAGAATATCCATTGACTGGAATCTCGTACTCCAAAAGTGACCTTCCACCATCCGGTTGCAGGGTTATCAAAGACATCTCCGCCACTGGTCGGCAAATCGACCTCACCTGTATTCCATACTGCTTCTCCGGATATTGTTCCACTCACGGGTATTCCCACAGGCGGAGTAATGAGATATTGATACGTTGCTTCATTATCACAGTCAAAATTCCACAAGTTTATCTGTTCTTCATCTTGTACGTAAAACCACAAGTCAATGGTTCCGCCACCATCATAATCCTGATCGAGCTGTAGTGCGGTCTTGTAGGCAAATAACTCTATCTCATCTCCTGTACCCTCCAGGCCATCCGGATCGTTATCACGAATCCGTAGCTTGAAACAATTTTCATCATCTACAGAGGTTCGGGTCAAGATGTGATAGGTTCCGCTACCATATTCGCTGATAGGGAAATGGGCCAGATTTTGCCAGGTCTCTGAGGTAGCCTCTACCGGAGGATACACATGTTCTACAATCTCCTGATCTCCATCTATAGGATGAGAAGGAGCCAGCAGTCGAAAAATGGTATCATCCCATTCATGCGCGCCTTCTTCATCCTTTTCATCGATATCGCCGCCATTCTTTTCTGTGTGATACGATTCGGGATCCCAGACATCGATATAGAGTTCAAAATCACTCAATGCAGCTGTGCCTGGCACAACGATCTTGAAAACATGCCAGCCATCACCGCCTTGTTCATTTGTCCACCAATCGCCGTTATCCAGCGGGCTCAAAGGACCATTGGCCTGAAAATATATACGTTCGCCATTTTGTCCGGTAGGAAGAACAATTTCAGCTGCGTATAAAGTGGAGAGAAACAAACACCCAAGAAATAATCCACTTAATCCTTGGAGAAACCTCATAATAGCCTCCCATGTGTTATTAAAGCCTTACAATTCGCCATCCAGTGTCCCTTTTATGGGACAAACGGCAAATCACCAAACAGGCCTTAAAGCATTTATTTTGAATATCTTATTAAATCATACAGCAACTATGAGGTTTAATAGATCAAAAATGATTCCAAAAATTGCAAATGGAAGGAAAATGAGGGTTCCCCGGGAAAAAATCCCAGGGAACGTTGTTAGGATTTTTGCTGGGTTTGATGCTTTTGGGTAGATATCTTGAATGGAGCGTAGATCGGGCAAAAACCCACAAAAGCAGTCAATAAAGGAATCAATCCGATCAACCCCCACCAGCTTTGGGTTACCACACCCAAAACAACAATAACCGCGCCTGCAATAATGCGCAGGGTGCGATCCAAATTTCCCATATTCTTTTTCACAAAAAATTCTCCTGTGTTTATTGGGATAATACTCTTCTTTTTAAGCAAGAGCCCTCTAGCGTGGGCTCTGGTTGTATTACATTGCAAAACACTTGTATTTTGCCATTAATTCCAAAAATTTAAAAAAGACTTGCAATTTGATTGCGGCAATCGTACTTTAAATGCGAATTTCTAAAATAGCATACCGGTTACCTAATCGCGATTAAAAGTGAACAGACGCAGGTTACATCGTCGTCACATAAATATAAACACATTTGAAGGAATAAAACCATTCCCCCAATGTGCTCTATTCCCGCTAGATATGTTACTTTTTTCACCCTTTACGCAAAAAACCCAGAGTGCGGAAGCACAATAAGAATCATATGTATTCTATTCCATGGACCAGTATAGAAACCAGATAGGAACGGAAACAATGAGGCGCAATCCCTTAAAAATCCTTTTTTACCCTTTTCGTCATTATAAAATTACCCTTCCTTTTATAGCAGGGATATTGACAGTATTTGTCTTTAAGGCCGGGCTCGATTATACATCGACCGATGAATTTTGTGAATCATGCCATGTTCATCCACATTCCCATACAACATGGAAGCAGGCATCACATTTTGACAATGACGGGGGTATCGTTGTACATTGTGTCCAGTGCCACTTGCCACCGGGTGGTGCGAGTTATGTCATTGAAAAGGCCAAACTCGGCATCAGAGATGCCTATGGCACGCTCTTTAAAGACCATGATAGCTTTAATTGGGAAGCAAAGTCTTCTTTGGAGCATGCCAAAACCTATATGTATAAAGAGAGCTGTATCCATTGTCACCAGAACCTGTTTCCCCGAACATTATCGAAAAAAGGTGAGGATGCGCATCTCTATTACGATCAAAAGGCGGACCAGCTTTGTTGTTTAAACTGTCATCTCAATGTGGGACACTATACAGACAAACCCCAGGTTCCGCTGGGCGGGAAAAAAGAAAAACCTGATGTGATCTATACGGAACCGGCAACGGTGACAGAATTTGTTGATTTTACAGAAACCATCCCGGCGACTGGCGTGGCTTTTGATATGATCGCTATACCTGGCGGCACCTTTGAAATCGGTAGCCCGGGATCAGAGTCCTACCGCGAACCCGATGAAGGGCCACAAAAACAGGTCAAGGTAAGTCCGTTTTGGATGGCCAGGATAGAAGTGAGTTGGGACGAGTACGAGGCATTTTATGAACAGACTCATACAGAAGGTCGAAGCGATGCGGTAAATCTTGTCTCCACGGGCAACAAGCTCGATGCGGTTACCGGTCCTACTCCACCCTACGGTTCTCCTGATCAGGGATGGGGTAAAGGACAACGACCGGCGATCACCATGACACATTTTTCTGCTGAAAAATATTGCGAATGGTTATCCGCTGTCACGGGCAAGACCTATCGCTTGCCGACCGAAGCCGAATGGGAATATGCTTGTCGTGGTGGCACTCAGCAGCCCTACTTTTTTGAGGGAAATCCCAAAGATTATACCGAGGAGCAGTTCTGGAACAGGATTTTTGGTGCAGATACGAGTGTGATCAACAGTTATACCATTTATGCATTGAATAGCTGGAGCCGGACCCAGCCTCCGGGAAAGGTGGCACCCAATCCATACGGTTTGCTCAACATGCTGGGTAATGTGCGCGAGATGTGTTCCGACTGGTATGCACCTGACGCCTATAGTCTCTATAGGGCAGACCAATCCGTAACAGATCCGACCGGACCGGCCAAGGGCGACGAGCATGTGGTACGCGGAGGATCATTCAAGTCCGATGCCAAAGATTTACGAGTCGCCAATCGCGATCATACCCGTCATGATGCCTGGATGATGACCGATCCACAAATGCCCAAGAGTTTGTGGTGGTATTCGGATGTCAACGATGTGGGATTCCGTGTTGTTTGTGAATATAAACAACCCAATGAATGATAAAGAGAAAGGAGAGTTTCATGAAATCTGAACAAACCAGTCCCAGCCGCAGAGATTTTCTGGGGTTTGGAACCGCTGCTGCCGCAGGGGTCGTGCTCTTGTCTTGTGGCAACGGTCAGAAAACCGCCAAAACGCCCGAATTTCTGGATCAGGCCCCTGATGGCCCTGAACTCAAAGCCGGGTTGATCGGCTGTGGCGGCCGGGGAACAGGAGCTGCGCTTAATTTTTTGAGCGCCGGTACCAACCTCAAGGTCGTGGCTCTCGGTGATGTGTTCCAGGATCGCCTCGATGCCTGCAAAACAAAGTTGAAAGAAGAGAAACAAAACGAGGTCGCAGATGAAAATTGCTTTATCGGTTTCGACGCCTACCAAAAAGTGATCGATGCCGGTGTAGATGTGGTGCTCATTGCCACACCCCCCCATTTTCGTCCCGAACAGTTTGCAGCAGCCGTCAACGCCCGCAAGCACGTCTTTATGGAAAAACCCGTGGCGGTGGATCCTGTTGGCGCCCGTTCGATCATGGCCTCTGCGAAAAAGGCCGAGTCTCTGGGACTCAATGTGGTCACCGGTACCCAGCGTCGCCACCAACGTAATTATGTCACCACGTTTGCCCAGATTACTAGTGGTGCGATCGGTGAAATCGTTTCTGCCAATTGCTACTGGAATCAACGCCAGCTCTGGTACCGCACCTGGAAACCGGGCTGGAGCGAAATGGAATACATGATCCGCGATTGGGTAAACTGGGCATGGCTGTCCGGCGATCATATTGTGGAACAGCACGTACACAATATCGATGTCATTAATTGGTTCACCGGCCAGCATCCGGTTAAAGCCGTTGGCATGGGTGGCCGCCATCGTCGCGTCACCGGTGATCAGTATGACTTTTTCAGTACCGACTTTGTCTATGAAAGCGGTATGCACGTCCACAGCATGTGCCGCCAGATCGATGGCTGTGCCAACAATGTATCGGAATTCGTTCAGGGAACAAAGGGATCATCCAACTGCGCTGACAGCATCCAGGATCTGCAAGGCAATAGCATTTGGGAATATCCTTATGGCACAAACGAACAAGGCGAAAAAGTGAAACAGGTCAAGGTTTCGCCCTACGTCCAGGAACACATCGACCTGATCACCACTATCCGTAATGGTGGCAATATCAACGAAGCGGAAAATACTGCCATCTCTACCATGGCCGCTATCATGGCACGTATCTCGGCTTATACGGGGCAGGAAGTGACCTGGGATCAAGTCATGAATTCTGACCTGCGTATCGGACCCACGGAATACAGTATGGGTAAAGTGGATCTGCCGAACAAGGGAGTAGTCCCTGTGCCCGGTACAGGACCACAGGGCTGAGAAATCTCGTACGTTCGCTTTAAAAATCAAAAGGCCTAAAAAGCAGTCAAGTGCTTTTCAGGCCTTTTTTCCAGATCGGAAGAGCACACGTCTGAACTCCAGTCACGTGAAACGATCTC
>CAYNUX010000074.1:0-12444 GCA_964400115.1 uncultured Cytophagia bacterium | reverse complement strand
AGAGGCATGGGCAATGAATCTTGAACCTTTGACTTTGATTTCTGTTCTATATTCGCCCGCCAATTGTTGAAATTCATTCATTTCAATCTCTGTTTACGCCAGTATCGAAATAATAATAAAAAAAATAGCAAGTCAACACCCCATAATGGGTCGAGGCGATCTAGTCCAGCAGGTTCATAGCGAGAAGTGCTTCTTTGGCAGCTCTTTGTTCTGCGAGTTTTTTGGTATGCCCCTGGCCCTGGCCCACATTATCTCCATTGACATGCACAGTAATGATAAAGGTCTTGTCATGATCCGGTCCCTGTTCATCTTTGACGATATAGGTGGGACCACTTTTATTTGCCCCCTGGCAATATTCGAGCAGGATGCTTTTATAGTTTTTCATGATTCCCTGGGCGAGAAAACCTTCGAGGTGATCGATGATATGCATATGAATAAATTGACTGGCTTGCTCCAGGCCCCCATCGAGATAGATCGCACCGATAATGGCTTCGACCGCATCAGCCAGGATACTGGATCGGCTTCTGCCCCCGGCATTGGCTTCAGCGTCACTCAGAAATAGATATTCGCCCAATCCAAATTCATGTGCAATCGTTGACAAGCTTTTACGACTTACGAGAAGTGATTTAAGGGTCGTGAGTCCGCCCTCTTCTTCTTTGGGATAATGTTTAAAAAGGTACTCGGTAACCACGAGACCGAGTACAGAATCGCCCAAAAGTTCGAGTCGTTCATTGGAGGCAATACGTGTTTCACCAGAGATAGTAAGAAAGGATCGATGTTTGAGAGCCTGAAAGAGAATTGTCTGATCACGAAAAGTGTAATTAATACGCTGACACAGCTGATCGATATTTTTTAGTTTTTGCTCGTTTTTGTTAAACAAAAGTTTTTTAACAAAAAAAATTGCTCTTTCAAACCTCATGAGACATCCATTGCAAAATGTTTAAGAGTCGAATCGCTTGAACACCAGAGTGACATTATGGCCTCCGAAACCGAAAGAATTTGAGAGGGCGATGCGAATATCGCGTTTTTGAGGTTCATTGGGCACATAAAACAGATCACATTCGGGATCCGGAACCTGCAAATTGGCTGTTGGATGCAATGATCCATTTTGCATTTGCAAGATAGCAGCAATAGCTTCCACAGCGGCCGAGGCACCCAGCAAATGCCCGGTCATAGATTTGGTGGAATTCACAGCGATTTTATATGCGTGATCACCAAAGACATTTTTTATCGCCGTGGTTTCGATTTTATCATTAAACTCGGTTGAAGTACCATGTGCGTTGATATAATCCACATCGGTTGGCTCAATGCCAGCATCCTGGATGGCGAGCGTCATCGCACGTTGAGCTCCTTCACCGCCCGGGACGGGTTGTGTAATGTGATATGCATCAGCACTATATCCTGCACCGAGGATTTCGGCATAGATTTTAGCCCCTCTTGCTTTTGCATGTTCCAATTCTTCGAGTATTAGCGTCCCCCCTCCTTCGCCCATTACGAATCCATCGCGATGGAGATCAAAAGGTCGGCTGGCATGTTCAGGATCGTCGTTACGAGTAGAAAGTGCCTTTAGAGCACAAAATGCAGAAATCCCCATCTGTGTAATAGGGGCCTCACTGCCACCAGAGATCACACCATCGGCGCGCCCATGACGGATATGATTGAGTGAATCCCCAATAGCGTGTGCAGCAGAAGCACATGCAGATACCGTGGCATAGTTTATCCCTTTGAGTCCGTATAAAATAGAGATATGTCCGGGGGCAATATCCGGTATAAGCATGGGGATCATAAAGGGAGAAACACGATCCGGTCCCCGGTCAAAAAGTACACGACATTGATCTTCAAAAACTTGCATGCCGCCGATACCAGAACCCCACAGAACGCCAAAGCGTTCTTTTTTTACTTTTTCGAAATCTATACCGGAATCTTTAACCGCGAGTTGAGCAGCAGCCATCGCAAAGTGAGTAAATCGGTCCATACGTCGGACTTCTTTGCGACTGATAAACTCTGAAGCATCAAAGTCTTGAATTTCACCGGCTATTTGGGAGTCAAATTTTTCAGTATCAAAATTTTGAATTCTCTTGATACCACTTTTCGCGGACAGCAGATTCTGCCAAAAGGTCTCAAGACTCTGTCCCAAGGGGGATACAAGTCCCATACCTGTAACGACAACACGTTTCATGTAGAGTTCCAAACTAGTTGACTGATTGTTTCTTGATTTGCATCGGCCCAGACAGGAAAACCAAAAGGGGCTGAGTGCTGGCAGCCCCTTTTGAAATCAACCTTGTTTTTGATTCAGATAATCGAGAGCCTGGCCAACAGTTGTTAATTTTTCCGCTTCTTCATCCGGAATTTCGATACCAAATTCTTCCTCGAACGCCATGATAAGTTCAACGGTATCCAACGAGTCAGCACCGAGATCATCAATAAATGAGGCTTCGGGTGTTACCTCAGAGGCATCGACTCCCAACTGTTCAACAATGATTTCTTTTACCTTATCTTCAACAGACATTCCTTTTCCCTCCTGCTGTTGTTAGTTTAATGCTTATTGCCTACATAACCATTCCGCCATCCACATGAATGACCTGTCCTGTTGTATAATTGGCTAAATCACTCGCAAGGAACAAACAAATATTTGCCACCTCCTCGGGAGTTCCAGCTCGTTTCATCGGGATATTGGCCATAAATATTTCATGGGCTGAAGCAGGCAATTTTTTTGTCATTTCGGTTTCAATATAACCCGGAGCAATTGCATTGACCAGGATATTTCGTTGAGCCAACTCTTTTGCGACTGATTTTGTAAGACCAATGACACCCGCTTTTGAAGCAGCATAATTTACCTGTCCGGCATTGCCCATCACACCCACAACAGACGAGAGATTAATGATTCTCCCCCTTCGTTGCTTCATCATGGGCCGGGTAACAGCTTTTATGCAATTAAATGATCCTTTGAGATTCACAGAGATAACAGAATCCCATTCCTGTTCATTCATTCGCATGAGCAAATTATCTCTGGTAATGCCCGCATTGTTTACCAAAATATCGATGCGATTAAAATGTTTTATTGTTAAAGAAACCAATTCTTCAGCTTGTTTGGCATCAGAAATGTCGCTTTTAACAGCCAATGCAGACCGGCCCATGGATTCAATATCACTCGCAACGCGTTGAACTCCTTCCAGATCGATATCAGAGACAACAACATTACATCCTTGTTCAGCAAAATTTTTAGCGATAGCTTCGCCAATTCCTCTTGCTGCGCCAGTGACCAGTGCGATTTTATCTTTTAGCATCATATTGAATATTCCCAAGATTGCGCAGAGTCGATATTAGCCAAACCGACCGACTTTTCGATACGTTTTACCAAACCGCTTAAAACCCGCCCGGAACCGATTTCCACAAACCGTTCGATTCCCTGGGAAATCATATTTTCGATTGTTTTGCTCCAGAGAACGGGATGAGTCATTTGTTTGGCAAGATTTTGTTTCAATATTTCGGGATCAATAGATCCGGTTGCAGTTACATTGCTGTATACGGGTACACGAGCCGTGTTAAAAGAGATCGTTTCTAATTCTTTTTGAAACTCCGAGCTTGCTTTTTCCATAAGTGGAGAATGAAAAGCACCCGTTACATTCAAAGCAAGTGCTCTCTTGGCCCCTTTGAGTTGAGCTGCGGTCACAGCAAGTTCCATCGCTTGTTTATCACCCGAGATCACCAACTGCCCGGGGGAGTTAAAATTAGCAATACGAGCGACATGACCTTTTGCTTCGATATCATCCAGGATTTCTTGCAGTACAGATTCATCGAGCCCGATAATGGCAGCCATCGATCCCGGAGCAGTATCACCCGCTTTTTGCATCAACTCACCTCGTTTGACGACCAGCTTTAACCCTTGTTCAAAATCAAGCACACCTGCAACCGCCAGGGCAGTATATTCACCCAGGCTATGGCCAGCCACAGCGACCGGAGAGTTGTCCGCAAAAAGAGTATAGAGTGCATAACTATGCACATAGAGCGCTGGTTGCGTAAAGCGTGTTTGCGCCAACAGATCGCTTGGTCCTTCAAAAGAAACTTTGGCGAGGTCCTCGCCCATCAGGCTCGTTGCCTTATCATACAAAGCTTTAGCTTGATCATATAGGTCTTTGCCCATGCCGACCGCTTGAGAGCCTTGTCCTGGAAAAATAAATGCAGATTTGCTCAAATCAACCCTCGTGTACTGCTAAAAACTCGAGTCTTTCGCGTTTCGAATTATCGATACCATCCTTACATTTTAGCTGCGACAGCAGCCCAGGTAAAACCAGCACCAAAAGCAACAAAAACGACATTATCACCGTCCTGTATATTGCCTTGTTTGCGAGCTTCATCCAGTGCAATTGGAATTGAAGCAGCCGATGTATTGCCATATTTTTGAATATTAATAAAGACGCGCTCGGGAGCGACATGGGCCCGTTTAGCCGTTGCATCGATGATGCGCAAGTTGGCTTGGTGGGGGATCAGCCAATCTACATCTTTGCCGGTCCAACCAGCCTTTTCGATCACTTTAACAGCGGCATCACCCATGGCCTTTACCGCATGTTTGAACACTTCTCGTCCTTCCATGCGGATGGTATGCAAACGCTGATCGACCGATTCATGCGACGGTGGATTTTTAGTTCCCAGACCCGGTACGTAAAGCAAGTGATTGAGACGACCATCGGTTTGCAGCAGAGTGGCGAGAATTCCATGATCATCATTTGCAGGGGCAAGAACAGCGGCCCCGGCCCCATCACCGAATAAAACACTGGTATTCCGATCCGAATAATCCGTAATACGTGAGAGGGCTTCTGCACCGATGACCAGGACATGCTTTACGCGCCCGGTGCTGATATAGGCATCTGCAAGATCAAGACCATATAGAAATCCTGAACAAGCCGCAGAAATATCATAGGCAATCGCATTATATGCACCGAGCTTTTCTTGTACAAAACAAGCGGTTGCAGGAAAGCCGACATCACCGGATACCGTAGCGACAAGAATCAGATCCAAATCATTTTCCGATAAATTTGCTTCTGTCAGGGCTTTTCGTGCGGCCTCGGTACAGAGATCTGAAGTGTTTTGATCTTCTCCGATGATATGACGTTCTTGCATGCCGGTACGGGTACGAATCCATTCATCGGATGTATCTACAATTTTTTCAAAATACTCGTTGGTATAGATTTTATTGGGTGTATAGGAACCCGTCGCGATTATCTTGGACTTGGGTTTTATCAATACAAGATTCTCCGTTCATTCGGGCAGATTCTTATGGGGTGATCGTTGCGTGTTCAGCCCCAATCGCAGCCATCTTTTCCTGAATATGTTTATTCACATCTTCTGTAACCATTTTGTAGGCAGCAAGAATAGCATTTTTTACAGCCCGGGGAGATGAGCGTCCGTGGCCGATAACACAAACACCTTGGATACCCAACAACGGGGCACCGCCATATTCCTGATAATCGAAAACTTTGCGAATACCCTCAAAAGTGGGTTTCATCAAAACCGCACCGATTTGCGAAAACAGATATTTGCGTACGAGTCTTCGCAAACTCGATTTAAAGAGACCATGCAAGCTTTCCGCAAACTTTAGAACAATATTACCCACAAAACCGTCACAAATAATCACATGCGCAGCTCCGCAAAGAACATCCCCTCCTTCGACATTACCGATAAAATTCAGAGGGCTGTTTTTAAAGAGGGCATGAGCTTTGATCGTGGTTTCGTTTCCTTTGACCGACTCGTGCCCAACGCTGAGCAATCCAACCGAAGGATCGCTTTCATTAAATAAATGGCTATAAAAAATCGAGCCCATGACTCCAAATTCCAGCAAATCCTGAGCACGACTATCTACATTAGCACCCACATCCAGCACAATCGCTCTGCCGGTTTCTGTGGGTAAGATGGATCCGATAGCGGGTCGTCTGATACCCGGAACTCGTCGCAAAGTAAAAAGGGCTGTGGCCATCACTGCCCCGGTGTTTCCGGCACTGACGACTGCGTTAACTTTTTTTTCCTGATGCAGACGCATGGCAACCGCAATAGATGAATCTTTTTTCTGTTTTAATACAACGGATGGCTGATCTTCCATGGAAACGGTCTGGGAGGCGTGCACAATAGAGATCGGCAAATCCAAAGTACGAAAATGGCGATCGACTTCTTTTTGAACTTTTTTTTGATCCCCGACCAGGACAACTTCAAAGCGCCCCTTTGAAAGTCGCGCAGCCTCTATCCCACCGTGCACAACATCGTGGGGTGCATGGTCACCCCCCATAGCATCTAAAGCAATTTTAATCAAGATAACTCTCCGGATTTTATGCCTTACGTTCTCCCATTCAAAATAATGAGAACCCTTCAGGCCATGTGGTGGGATGTCAAGCGCAAATCAGCTTTCTCTGGGTAAAAAGATTGTACGGCCTTTATAGAACCCACAACTAGGGCAAACTCTATGGGGGATCTTGGGTTGACCACAGTTTGAACATTCTGCAACAGTCGGTGTACTCGCCTTCCAATTGGCACGTCGTTTATCGCGTCTGGATCGGGAATGTCTGCGTTTAGGTAAAGCCATTGCATCCTCACTCGTTCTTATTTGTTATTCAATAATTCTTTCAGTTTTTCCCACCTGGGATCAATTTCTTCGTCTTTACACTCGCATCGAGTCTTATTCAAATCAGAGCCGCATCGGGCACATAATCCCTTACACTCTGGTTGACAAACCCGTTTGAATGGCACTTCCAAAAGCATGGTTTGTCGCAAAGGTTCTGTCAAATCAATTTCGTCTTGCTGCTTTTCGAGAACAAAAACAAGATCTTGCTCAGCTTGCATCATATCGCTATCGCGTGTAAACAATAACTTTACATCATTGGAAAATTCCGTCTGAAAATTCTCGACGCAACGGTCACAAACCAGATCAATCCGTGTATCAATATGAATGTTAACTGTAATCGTGTTGGATATTCTGTTTATTGATATAAAAAGATCTATAGGTTCCCGAAATTCATGTTCTGATGCTAAACCAATATCTTGTGGTTTTACTGTCGTTTTGAGTGCTGAAGACCCTTGCCTGATATCTGCAATTTTAATCTTTAGCATGTTTCCTCAACTCCAAATTGACGAAAAATGTAGCAATTAATCGCCTAATAGTCAAGTCAAAAATTTAAATAAATTGAATGGGATTCAAATTTATACCGGTTATGCAAAAAAGATCCAACGGGGCAATAATCGGCCTCTTGAACCATAACCCATGACTCTATTTTTTTTGGGTCATGATCAAGTCAGATTCACTAAAAAAAAATGCGATTTCCCGTTTTGCATTTTTATCGGAATCTGAACCATGTACTGTATTGCGTCCGATACTCTCGGCATATTCCTTGCGCAAGGAGCCGGGAGCAGCGTTTTCAGGATTGGTGGCCCCCATCAAATCGCGCCAGGCCTGGACGGCTTTTTCTTTTTGCAATGCCATGACAATGACAGGGCCTTCGGTCATAAACTCGACCAATTCCTCGAAAAAAGGTTTACCTTGATGCACAGCATAGAACCCTTTTGCCTGTTCTCTGGTCATTCTGATCATTTTTAACCCGGAAATATCGAATCCATTTTGTTCAATTCGGTCAATAATTTTACCGGTCAAATTGCGCTGAAGACAATCGGGTTTTAAAATCGCTAATGTCTGTTCCATTTCATTCCTTGTGCTTAGAGTGTTCTCGTATGTCCTTAGCTGCTTCCAGACCAACCTGAAAAGCTCGTCGATTTAAATCTTCCGTTCCTTTGGGTACACGGGCTTCAATGGCTTGTTGCAGAGCCTGAACGGAGATCAGATCCAATAGCCCGGCAATGATCCCCAGGGCAACAATGTTCGCGACCAAGGTCTTGCCCACTTTTTCCCGAGCCAAATCGATAATCGGCACAGGAATAATTTCATATTCCAAATCGTGAGGAAACCGGGTCACCGCCTGGTTATCGATAATGATAATGCCCCCCTCTTTGACATCGGTATGATATCGATCGAGGGATTCCTGCGTCAAACAAAGCATTAAATCAATATGAACTGCCTTGGGATAATCGATATCCTCATCGGAGATGATCACTTCGGATCTACTGGCTCCACCTCGTGCTTCAGGGCCATAAGATTGACTTTGGGTTGCATTCAAATCATCATAGATCGCTGCTGCTTCTGCCAGAATTTTCCCGGCCAAAACCAAACCTTGCCCGCCTTCACCGCTCAAACGGATCTCATAGCGAAAACTCATGATCTTAATTACTCCAGTGTCTCATGATTGTAAACGATCGATCAATTTTTGGTATTCACTCCGGCATTCCGGTTTGTCATCATCGAGCAGGATACCAGTAATTATTTTATCGCCTATCTCTTCATCGCTCATATTTTTCGCCCTGGCCACACTTATTGATCCCTCTTTTTGCAGATTAAGCATATCAACAGCAGTACCTTCACGATTACGGCGGCCATATGCTGTGGGACACGGGGTCAAGACTTCAACCAGAGAGAAACCTTTCTTGAGAATTGCTTTTCTGATATAGGTTTCAAGCTGGGTGGCATGATAGACAGTGCCCCTGGCGACAAACGACGCACCCGCGGCTTGTGCCAGACCGCTGATGTTAAAATTATTTTCAAAATTTCCCAGAGGAGCTGTGCTGGCACGTTTACCTACAGGCGTTGTGGGCGAAACCTGACCGCCTGTCATTCCATAGATATTATTGTTAAACAAAATCACAGTCAAATCGATGTTACGACGAGCGGCATGAATATAATGATTCCCCCCAATCGCCGTTGCATCGCCGTCACCGGTGACGACAATGACATGAAGCTTGGGGTTCGCCATTTTTATCCCTGTCGCAAAGGTCATGGCACGGCCGTGGGTCGTATGAAGGGTATTAAAATCAACATAACCGGTCAGACGGCTTGAACACCCAATCCCTGAAACCATACACACATTATCCTTGTCAAGACCGATCTTATCAATAGCTCTTAACATAGATTTGAGCACAATCCCATCTCCGCATCCCGCACACCAAATAAGAGGTAATTTGTTCACTCTGAGATATTTATTGTAATCAAACATCACGTATGCTCTTTAATTTTGTTCAAAATGTCGAGAGGATTAATCGGGTTTCCGTCGATCCGGTTGAGTTTATAAACCGGCACCTGACCCGCAACGGCCCACTCTACCTCGTGCGCGACCTGACCCAGGTTCAACTCGGGGACGATCCATAATTTGACCTGCTTTGTCCATTCTCGTATCTCTTGATCAGGAAACGGCCATATCGTTTTTAACCGAAGCATGCCAGCGCGAATGCCATTCTCCCTTGCCAACCGAATGGCATGACGCGTCGAACGCGCTGATGAGCCAAAAGAAATCAAGCCGATTTCTGCATCTTTGAGCTCAAATTCATCAACCTCTACGATATCTTGCCGGTTGATCGTCAATTTATCATTCAGACGATGTAAAAATCGATTGATCTCTTGCGAATTATTGGTGGGGAAACCGGTTTCATCATGTGCCAGACCGGTCACATGATAACGAACCCCTTCACCAAAACTGACCATAGGAGGAACACCATTTTCCGTATGCCGGTATGGCAAATAATCCTCTTCAATCTTTTCCGGTCGTTTTCGATTGACAATTTCAATAGACGATGGATCGGGTATTTCCATCTTTTCATTCACATGACCCAGTATCTCATCCATCAACAATACGACAGGGGTTCGATAGGCTTCCGAAAGATTAAATGCTCGTATGGTGAGGTCAAACGTTTCTCGCACACTGAACGGTGCAAGAGCGATGATAGGATGATCACCATGTGTACCCCACCGGGCCTGCATCACATCCGATTGGGAGGGCATGGTAGGCAACCCGGTACTGGGTCCGCCTCGCATGACATTGACAATCACACAGGGGATCTCTGCCATGGCGGCATAGCCCAAATTCTCTTGCATGAGTGAAAACCCCGGGCCACTGGTGGCTGTCAGAGATTTTGCCCCGGCTAAGGAAGCCCCGATAATCGCACCTATTGAAGCGATTTCATCTTCCATCTGAATAAAAACCCCTCCTCTACGGGGTAATTCCAAAGCAAGAACTTCTGCAATTTCTGAAGAGGGAGTTATGGGATATCCGGCAAAGAAACGCATTCCTGCTGCAATAGCCCCAAGAGCACAACTCTCGTTACCGGTCAAAACTTTGGCATTTACTGACATTTTCTGGTCTGTTAGTCTTTCTTTTCATTGACGGTTATAGCGAAATCCGGACACCTTAATTCGCACAGTCCACAGCGTGTGCACGCATCAGGCGCATCAACTTTAGCGACGCCTTTTTCCATCACGAGCACATCCTGTGGACAAAATTCAACACATATAGCACACCCTTTACACCAGGATTCTTTAACCTCGACGGGTGAGAGTATTTCAATATCGGCAGACATGGGTTTATCCCCCATATAGTTAACAGCATCAGTAAAGCGAACATTGCTCAAGACTTTTCTTAAAAGTTATAAAAATATATACACAACACCACCACTATTTTTCCTAATTATTCCGGGGTGCCGTAATCAATGTTCCGTTTTCTCCGCGTAACATGGCGGGTAACTGTTCGACGGCACCGATCATGGCCCGTTTGCCGCCCTTTTCGAGGAAATCAATCACGGCCTCAATTTTGGGTCCCATACTTCCGGCCGGAAATTCTCCTGCCTGCATGAATGCACGGGCATTTTCAAGGGTCAAATGATCGAGATTTTTTTGTTGTGGTGTGCCAAAGTTAATGGCTACTTTATCAACGGCCGTTAAAACATATAGTTCCTCAGCCCCGATTGCTTGAGCCAAAAGAGCTGAGGCCCGGTCTTTATCCACCACACCATCGATACCCTCGAGTCGATTGCCATCTTCCCAATATACCGGAATCCCTCCTCCACCGCAGGTAATCAAAACGATACCGGATTGCACGAGATTGCATATAACCTCTTGTTCGACGATTTTCTTTGGAATGGGAGAAGGCACGACCCGGCGATATCCTCGGCTGGAATCTTTTTTCATCACATAACCACGGGTGTTCACCAGTTCTTCCACCTGTTCCTGTTTATAAAAAGGTCCCACAAACTTTGTCGGATTTTGTATAGAAGGATCATCTTTGTCCACAATCACCTGAGCAAGAATTGTAACCACCTGACGTCGTACGTTTCGGGTTCGTAGTTTATTTTGCAGGGTTTGTTCGATCATATAGCCCATTCCCCCGCCCAAATCCGCCACCAGAACACCAAGCGGCACAGGAGGAACGATATGCCGGGTTTCCTCGACACGAATAAGGGCATTTCCCACCTGAGGTCCATTACCATGCGTAATGGCAATATTGTATCCTTTTTCAACCATATCGGCAATGCCAACCAACGCGCGACGTGTATTGGCAAACTGCTGATAAACGTCGCCCTCGTCAAATTCACGGGTAATCGCATTACCGCCCAGAGCCACAACAGCTGTTTTAGCCATCAACCTCACCTGCCTTGAAAATTAAAAAGCCCAGATGCCCATTTTCGGCATCTGGTTTGACCGGTTGTTATAAAGATTCCAAGGCATCGTTCAGAGTCGGATGCCCGATCTCCTGCAAGTCGTAAAAAACCCGCGTCGATGGTTGTGAAATATGAGCAATACGCCGTAAATCTATGGGGGTGCCAATAATCACGGCATCACACTCTGTGGCTTTGATGGTTGCTTCAAGATCTTTGACTTGCTGTTTGCCATATCCCATGGCAGGCAATAAACGTCCTATTTCAGGATAAGCCGCAAACGTATCCTTGAGAGATCCTTTAAGAAATGGTCTTGGGTCAACGATTTCACGCGCACCATATCGTTCTGCAGCCATGACACCCGCACCGAATTTCATCTCACCATGTGTCAAAGTGGGTCCGTCTTCAATGATCAGGACGCGTTTATCCTTGATGACGTCAGGATCTTCCACACTTATGGTAGAGGCGGCATCGATAATCTTTGCATCAGGGTTTACACGCTTTATATTTGCGCGTACCGTATGAATATCCTCGATTTTGGCTTCTATCTCTTTGTTTATGACCACATAATCGGCCATTCTAAGATTGGCTTCACCCGGGTAATACGAGACTTCATGCCCAGCCCTTAGCGGATCCACGACCACGATATGCACATCAGGCCGGTAAAACGGCAAATCATTGTTACCGCCATCCCATAAAATCACATCAGCTTCTTTTTCAGCTTGCTCGAGAATCGCTCCGTAATCTACCCCTGCATAAACAACAGAGCCCGCGGCCAGATGAGGCTCATACTCTTCCATTTCTTCAATGGTACAATTTTGCTTTTTCAGGTCATCGATCGTTTCAAACCGTTGCACACGTTGAGCCACGAGATCACCGTAAGGCATGGGATGCCGTATGGCAACGATCTTTTTGCCCCGAGCTTTC